>JAKATR010000064.1 GCA_021818675.1 Thermoplasmata archaeon
CTTAAATATCAATCTGTAAAAGCTTATCTTTTGATTAATAAGGTCTACGTCAAATTTTATATTTTTCCTTCCTATGAGATAGTGTAGATCGAAAATATCCCTAGCTCTATTCCTGGTCAATATTGCCGTGACTTTTTCGGCGCCAACTTCGTCAAGGTTCATTCCAAGTAAATTCTTAATAGGAAGATCATACTGAGGAAAATCCAGTTTTAGAGGAATCTTCGGCAAAAGTATTGTTTCTCTTCCGCTTGTCTCCACAAATATAACACAACTGTCCCTTTGGGAAGTGTTTAGTGGACCATTAATCATGAACCTTGCTGAAATCCCCGTTTCCTCATTCTTTATATTCTTCAATTTGTTAGAAAAGCCATAAAGATTAAGGGATTTTGAAACAAATTCTGGGAGATCCTTTTTTATATTCCCCGTTATGGTAAAATTTAAGTCTTCCGAAAATCTATTAAGACCATGAAAAAACCAGAGATAAGTACCACCTTTGAAAACTAATGGTAAATCAGACAAAGAAGAGAGTAAAACACTCTGTAGATAGTGCTTTTCCTGTTGCCATGGTCTTAAACCTGAAACTTTTGCCATTTCTCTGATTGATTTCGCACCTATCATTGAAATACCTCTAACATCTTTTTCTTGCCCTTTCCGATGAATTTAAGGAAAAGGGGCCTTAGCTTTTTGTACTCACTCGTTCTTCCTAACTCCAAAACATCATCTAATGTGAACAGCTTAAGGTAATAGCCATCAAGCAGTGCTTTTTCCCTGGTTGCAACGAAACAGTAGCTGCCGGAGACTTTGTGACGCTCAAATCCAAACATAAGGCCGGGGTTTATTTTATGATATTCCAAGCCCAGTTCATGATATAAAATTGAATTTACCGGGGTTACTGACTGTACATAACGGGGAACTTGTTGAATAACATTATGAAACAATAACGCAGAGTCAAGAGAAATATATGATGGCTCAACTAGTTGTGAAGCTATGACAAAATCATCTTCGACAAATGATATTTTTCCTCTGATAAGTCTTATTGCCAGTTTCTTTTGAACCAATCTCGACAAATAAACTGCAGCAACATTTCTATCTTTATTTATGAGGTGTGCTAGTTGGGAAGTATTGTATACTGCCCGTCCATTAGAAAGAGCAGAATCTCTTATTTTATAAAGCGAAGAAACTTCATTCATTGTCATCCGCAATTAACAAAATTGTTAATTTGCAATGATAATACACTACCTTAAATTTTCTACCAATGGTATTTCGCAATTATTGTCTTATTGAATTTATATTAAAATCATTAATGTGTTCAGACCCCTAAGATAAAACAGCAGTTATTGCGCCATCTGGAATATTAGGCTCTTCTGTGAAAGGCACTGGAATGAATTTTTCTCAAGCCTCAATAATGTTTTGAGACCTGATATGAACTTTAGAGTATTGGCTTTAACCTTGACTTCCGCATGACAATCACTAGCATTGTTTCATGCGGAAATCAAGTTTCAATACTCTTTAGAGGTACATAAGTTAAACATAAACTCCGAGAGAGGAAATTTTACAGATAATTTTCTATTAATTTGGCCCTTGAGATATTTTAAAAAATTTTCAACCTTCAATTTAGAGCTTAAATTCAAACGATGATTTGTTGCATAGTTTTCTTTACAGCTATTGTTATGAAAGCCGTATGCATTATGCCCTCACTGTCAGGCCTCGTTGCATCCTTCCTCACAAGAAGATTTCTCTTAATAAGTTCAAATGTTTCAATAACATACAGACCATTTTTTTCCATTTCCAGAACAGTATTTTCAACCTGGTCAAAGTTCGGCAGGTAGGTAATAATACGCCCCCCCATTTTCAGAGAACTTACCACATTTTTCAAGCATAACCATGGATCCGGCAGATCCAGAAAAACCGCATCAAATTTCCTTTGCTCTGAAGTGAGATCAAAATCGTTTATATCGATATTGTGAAATTCAAGTTTCGCCTTTGTATTGAATAATTCCATGTTTTTTCTAACTATGGCCTCAGTGTTTTTATCACGGTCTATTCCAACTATGATTCCTTTTTCTCCGATTACGCTGCTTATTTGTACAGATAATGCACCAGATCCTATCCCTGATTCCAGTACAATTGCACCGCTTCTGATTCCTGATGCTGATACAATTGCCGCTGAATCTTTGGAATTTATAATTTGTGCTCCTCTGATACCGGCAGAACCGAAATCATATGGGATGCCGTCCGATATGAGGTATTCATTTCCCCTGATCTTTATTATATCTCCACTCCTGATTGAAATGTTAAATGGGATCTGTATGGTCTCTTTTCCCATATATATTAGATTCTTTTCCTCATCAATGTATCCGCCCTTATTTTTCCCTATTAATGTTCTCATTATACCCTCCATAATATCCGATTATAATATCGGAAACATTGGTTCCGGTAAATCCCGTTTCAACCTGAACCGAATATCTTCTTGCAAACCCTGCAGAATCACTTTTGTCAAGATAGCCTTTAAAATCAGTATTAAGTGTTTCTCTTTTCAATTTATCGTCAACTATCATTCCCATCAATCCACTGTTACCATCATCACCATCGGTTGCCGTGGACATTAATGAAAATACTTCATTTTTGTTCATTTCCAGCATTATTCTTAGAGAGAGTTCAATATTTCTGCCCCCTTTCCCATTACCATTGACCTTTGCTGTGGTCTCTCCAAATCCGGTAAACCAGAAAGGTTTTCCTTTTTCAGCGAATATCTTTCTCAATATTAGAGGAAGTTTTTTCGATACCTCCATGATATCTCCAATAAGTATCTTCCCAAGGCTCATTACATCGTATTGATCAGAATACATCTTAATATTTGCAGTTAATGAATCAGCAAATATTTCTCCACTCAGAATAAGCTCCATATCTGTTTTACTTTCTTGATTCGGGTTATAACTGTTCGCAACGAGGCGTAGACTTTCAGGAATACAGGAACTTTTGATGCTTCCAAAATTAAAGTGATGTACAGCAAAGGGGTTGGAGCCTATGAGGTATAATTCATTAGAAGGTACATCGGATATAAGCAGAACCATGTATCTGTTAAAATTCAATTTTTGAAGAATCTTTCCGCATTTAACTGATGAAATACCACACCTTAAAGCATTGAAAGATTCTATATCAGTGCCCGCGTTCAGCAAACATTTAGTTATATTAGAGAACGTTTGATCGTCTATACCGCTTTCAGGTAATTCAAACAGTGCAGATGCTCCACCCGAAAGGAGAACAATCAAATTTTCCTCCTTTGCGTTTTGTAATAGGCTCATAATCTTGCGCGTTGATTCATATGAATCAGCAAGTGGTATGGGGTGGTTACCCTTGAATATTTTAAGATCAGGATCAGAGGAATTTACGGCAAATGGAGCGAGTATAATCTTTAATTTTGACGATCTAAAGTTTGTCTCGCTTATTCCTGCAGCCATGGATTCCGCAGCTTTTCCAAGGGCAAATACAGCAGTTTTATCAGGTCTTAAATCAACATTTTCAAGCCTTTTAGCTACAATTCTGCCGGGTTCATTTTTCAAAAATGTTGTGCGTAATATATTCAGAATCTTATTTGCCCTTTCAACATTCAAAAAATTGTGATCTGTGGGGAATTCTTGTATATTCATTCTACCTCAAAATCCCTCAGATGCCATGCTATGATACCCCCGGAAACGCTGTATACCGGGACCTTAACACTGTTTCTGAGCAGTGATGCTTCTCTTAAACTCTTACCTCCGCTGTTGCATATGATGCAAATTGGAACGTTTTGATCTTCAAGCCACTTAGACCTCTCAATCATTTCCGGAAGTGATAAATTAATTGATCCCTTTATATGACCCAGTTCTCCATTAAAATCACCATGATTTCTTGAGTCTATTAACAGAACTCCGATTGAATCCATCATTTCTTTCAATTCACTCACAGAGATTGCTTTCCTGACATTCATTCCATATTGTTATGAATAAATCAATATAAACTTGACTTCCGCATGATATATTCTATCATGATTTGTTTTTGAGTCCGTAATTTACTTCGTTTCTGAGTATTATATTCTTTTTACGTATGTGCATATTTGTTGCACATACTCTTAAATACTTCACAGTGATTATATTATGTGTTCCTGAGATTTACAAAGGTCAGAAGAGGATCGGCCATACTGGAATATGCATCCATCGCCGAAAGAACCATGGTGGATAATAAACAGAAAACCACCACGGTGAAGTATCTTGGTCCTGTAAAATCCAATGAAGACAGGGAGAGATATCAAAGAACATTTGAGGAATACAGGGATGCCATGAAGAAATTCTCCATTGGCGATCTGAAGGTCATGCCAACACTGTCCTTTGGTCTGTTCTATGCCTCAAGGAGCATAATGGAGAAGAATGGAATCCTGAAAGTTCTGGAAAGACATACAGGATCATATGCGGAAATCCTGTCCTTCATGATCATCTCCAGATTATTTGATCCGTCATCGGATCTTGAACTGACCGATCTGGCACAGAAGGTATTCTATCCATGGCAATTACACCTGAGTGAAGATAATGTATATCGATCACTGGATTCCATCATTGAAGAGAAGGATCAAATAGAGGTGGAAATATTCAAGGCACTGAAACCAGATACCTCAACGATTCATTATGATCTCACATCATCATATTTCGAGGGAAAGGAAGATAACGATCTTGTTTTATTCGGTTATTCCAGAGATAAGAAGAGAGGCAAAGAACAGATTGTCATCGGTCTGGTAATGGCCGATGGAATACCAATACATCATGAGGTATGGCCTGGAAACACAATAGATCCGAAAACACTTGAATCCACAATATCCACACTGAAGGATCGTTTTGGAATAATGAATGTAACATTCATAGGAGACAGGGCATTTGGAAGATCAAAATCACTTGATCTTCTTGATCATAATCTGTACATTACAGCAGCATACCGCTGGGATCAACCATATCGTAATATATTGATGGATACCGATTTCACAGATTCCATCATAATGGATAAACTTCTGATTAAGAGGGTGGAAATAAACACAGACGAAATAATGAATGATGATTCCACTGAGGATCAGCGGAAACTTATTGAAAAGAGAAAATACATTGCAGTATACAACAAAGAAAGAGAACAGCTTGATCTGAATGATATTGAGGATCGAATCAATGTGATCAAAAAGAAAATATCAGAGATTCATGATCAGTCTGATCTGAAGAAATCTCTTGGCAAGATGAAATCACTTGTTCACTTTTCAGAATATGGTGCAATACTCAATGAAAAGAGGATCAATATATTGAAGAAGATTGCCGGAAGATTCCTCATCGTTACCAATACCGATTTACCGGAAAGTGAAGTTGTTTCTGCATACAAAGAACAGTGGGAAATCGAACGATCATTCCGTACCATAAAATCGTTCATTGAGATAAGACCGGTATACCACAGGAAATCGGAGAGGATCAGAGCTCATGTGTTCATATGCGTATTGTCACTTCTGCTTTCAAGGATCATGGAAAAACGTACGGGAATAACAATAGAGAGTATACAAAAATCTTTGAACACTCTGGATGTTGTTCCGGTTAATGTGGATACAAGAAAAATATACATTTCATCGGAGAGCCAGGAAGCTTACCAAATTTTGAAAACACTAGGTATGACATACCCAAGAATCCGTGAATGTGCACATACATAAATTCTGATGATTTCCAAAAAACATTGTCAACAACAGATTCCGCATGAAACAATGCTATTGTTTGTCATGCGGAAGTCAAGTATAAACTATTATGTGGGAATTCAAACGATAACTAAGTGAAATAAACAAAATAAATAGTCAGAAGTCATTACCATTAATGAAGAGCGAAGTTAAGGCATTGATCTTCACTTCAATAGGACACTTTGCCAATGATGGTACATTCCTTCTTTTCTCCGCGCTCATAGTTTTTTATTCTAATATAGGG
>JAKATR010000025.1 GCA_021818675.1 Thermoplasmata archaeon
GATATTCTTTTGAATTCACTGTAAGGTGCCTTCCGCAGTCGCATGTTGACCAATGTTTCCATGATATTTCATGTTTTCGGTATGGTACAATCAATTGTGGAGAAATCAACCAAATTTTGACAATGTCCAATTATTAAATCTTTAAGCTTGAACAATAGGCATTTTACTTAAATGGATCTCTTTAAGTTCCAATGGATTTATAAAGTAAACTTCAGATCAGGCTGAAGGGGCATCCTCCCTCGCAAGTCTTAAAACTTGCCATGAATGGTGGCAATAGAGTTAAGGATGAAACATCAAATATTCAAGTATTATTAGAGGAAAGCCGTTCTCAAAACACATTGTTTTGCTTTGCGTGCGCCCTCTTTATTTCAGGAAGATGATAACGCTGTTCCCATTAACCATTTCCAGAGAGGAATGCAAGTGATCTCCCTTCCTTCTTTTTCTATGACACTTTCATAGTCCCACGTTATTATTGACAGATTATTGCAGTGGAGTTCCTCAGACGCTTTTATGAGGTTGTCAATTTCTCTCCTGTTAATCAGGTTCAGATCGCTCACGTAACTGGTCTGTATTAATTCCACAACGTTTTTGCCCGCCTTTATGAGAAAATCCACTTCGTGATTATTGTGATCCTTCCAATAGTAGACTTCAATCATATCATTGCTGTAGTTTTTTCTTCTTAACAGTTCTACTGCTACAAGATTTTCCATCAATCTTCCTATGTTCCTGGAATTGCCTACTGTCATTGCATTTATCATACCGGTATCAATGCAGTAAATTTTCTTCGGCGCTATCATTTGCTGTTTCAGCTTAAATGAGAATCTCTCCATAAGAAAGAACAGATAAGAATTCTCCAAGTAGGTTAGATAATTTTTCACGGTTTCAATTTTTTTAATTCCTACTATGTTTCTTAAACTGCTAAACGATATCTCATTGGAATAGATCGAAATCAGGTATTTAGACAAAGATTCTATGGATTCTATGTTTTTTATCCTGTATCGTCTGGTAACATCTTTAGTTATTATATCTCTAAAGGTTGATTTTAATCGATCATGCGTGAACTTATAACCTTCTGGAAACCCACCATATTGAATATATTCCTCAAGATACTTCAGTGCTTTGGCCACACGCTCTGTTCTAAATTCTTTACCGTAGAAATAATCATTAGGAACTTTCTTGTATGCGAGAAACTCATTGAAACTGAAAGGGAAGAGTGTAATAGAATTGTAACGGCCTGTCAAGTGTGTGGCCAGTTCGCCGCCCAGTAGATTTGAATTGGATCCGGTTACTATGACCTTTTTCGTTCTTCCAAGCTTGTTTACGAATAATTCCCACCCTTTCACATTCTGGATCTCATCCAATAAGAAATATTGCAAATCATCCCCGTAAAGATCATAAAAGGCTTTCAACAACCGATCAAAATCATCGACCTTTATCCCGTACAGCAATTCATCATCAAAATTTATATAAGCATATTTACGGTCTTTCAGTAATATCCATGAAAGAGTGGATTTTCCACACCTTCTAATACCAAGAATTGCAATTATATTGGGATGTTTCAAGCTTTTTTCCACAAGACCGGTTCCAACATCCCTGTTTATCAAATCTGGATTTTTGAGCATTGAATCCCTTTCGCCCTCCTGATTCTGAATCACCTTCTTGAATTCTGCAATGTCCACTGTTGAATATACAGCGTTGCTATAAAAGTATATCTATCTAACAGGAGACTTTCGATGATTGTTTGCCGTTATTTCGATATCTTATATAGAAATCCAAACGATTAATTCAAAGGGGAATCTATGCTGTTTGCCTGTGGAGTAGATCCAAAACCTATACGTTCCCATCCCGTTTTACCCCCGTAAATCCACGTATCCTTTCAAAACGTCAAGCGTAACCTGCCCGGATGTCACAAGGAGTATGAAGTCGAACTGAACTTTCCTTTTCACAGATCCTTCTTTATTTCAGGGAAGTTGCCATACAAAGGAAAGAAACCTGCCCTATATCTGTATGATGTAACCTATTCATACATTGAGGGTATGAATAATGAATAAGCAGATTTCGGATATAATCGTGATAAAAAGAGAAGAAAGATGCAGATTGTAACCTGTCTCCTCGCAGATGACAATGGATAGCCAATATCTATTGAGGTAAGGGAAATACCAATGATGTGAATGAGTAACAACGGTTCGTGATCGTGACAAAATCAGAACAGAACAGATTACCGATCTGAATAAGGAGAAATTATTTTACATAACAGCGACAACGAAACCTCAGATGGAAACTCTCCTGAAACATGGAGTGATCTGGTTGGAATTATTCACATAGAAATCGTTTGAGATCATTCATGAAAATATCCGGTACATACTGAGAAACATACTGAGAAGAAATCACGTATGGCCAAAGGATATTCAGGACAGCAGAAACAAAAAAGTGGAGAATATCAGGATCATTGCCGATGACAGAAATAAATACCTGTAGTGTTGTGAACATAAGAGGGATTCATACAGGCTAAAAGATCGCAAAAGGACTGGAAATGTCATAATGAATGAAGTGAAAAAGGAATGATTGAAAATCTAATTACGGGTGGAAAATATTCAACTGGCATTGACACCATTTCAGGTGTGAACAATATGGATTGCATCGTTGCACGTATACTTTTCATTGTTCGCTTCCATCAACTTGCCGGGTCAAGGGGTCTTCCGGCTCATATCTGATAAAATTTATCTAAATTTATGCACACCAGAAAGTATGTATATTTAATACACATAATTATGTGTGACAACTCAAAGACTAAATGTAACCTTACCTGATGATGTGTCAAAACTTCTCAAGACTAAGAAGAATAAATCTGAATACCTGGCTGAAGCAGTTAGAGAGAAAGCCATAAATGACAGAAAAAAGGAGGTTATGGAGAAAGCTATGAAGATCAAGCCTTACTACGAGACCGATGATGACCTTAAAACACTAAATTCTCTTGATTCACAGGACTTTGTTGATTGAGCGATATGTATGAATCAGGGAGATATTTGGTTGGTAAACCTCTCGCCAACCGTCGGAGCAGAGATCACCAAGACCAGGCCATGCGTTATAATAAGCAGCAATGAAATCGGTATTTTACCTCTGAAGGTCATTGCACCCATAACAGATTACAAACCTCATTATAATTCAGTTCCATGGATGGTGGAATTATCTCCAGACGATGTAAACAATTTATCCAAGAGGTCGGTTATAGATTTGTTTCAACTGAGATCAGTATCACAGATAAGACTAATTAGAAGCTTTGGAAAAGTAACAGATATGGAATTTCAAAAAATCATGGATGCAATAAAGATAGTTTTTGGGATTTATTGATTTACTTTTGATCGCATTGTAATTAAAGTGCTATTTTACTTCTAATTGAGTCTTACAAATTCATGTAAAGCCGCTTTTTATGGTGGATGACGAACCTAGTTTTATTACAGGATGAATAGAATCACTAAGGAGGATTTCTAATAACCCAACAAAAAACACCGTAACATTTATTCATGAAACACGCATTTTACTGTATGAGTGATTTACTTGATCATGCAATAAAAGAAAAATACAACACGATGAAGATCAATGATCCCTTAATATTTGTAAAGAATGCCATAGACTGGGATGCATTCACACCATTGTTGAATGATCTGTATCGCAATGATACAGATAATGATGGCAGGCCAAATATACCTGTAAAGACCATGGTAAAAGTACTGTTCTTACAGAGCATGTTCAACATGGTTGATGAACAGGCAGAAATACTCATAAAGGATAGAATATCATTCATGAACTTTCTTGACTATCCTGATCAGTATCCGGATGCTAGAACCATATGGTTATTCCGTGAGATATTATCAAAAACAGGAAAGGATCGTATCATATGGAATGAATTGCAGAGACAGCTTGAAATGAAAGGAATAAAGGTAAAGAAGGGATCAGCACAGGATGCAACATTCATTACATCAGATCCTGGACATGTAAAACATGATGAAATTAGATCAGAAGGTAAAACGAGAAGATCAAAGTATGGATCATTCACAAAGAAGAACAATAAAACGTTTTTCTGTTACAAGGGTCATTCAATTGTTGATGACAGTATACCTGTTCCCATGTTAAGATCCTATGCTGTGTCCACAGTGATCTGCCCCCCTTAATTTTGGACACTTTTTTCGGCTTCAAATGAGACACTTTCTTTCACCCTCCTTTTCTTTTCATTTCTGTTTTTCAATATTCTTTCTTCCTTTCTTTTTTTGTCTTCCAGGAATTGATTCCTGAATTCATCACTTTCATTCCATCTTCTTTCAAACTTGACTTCCGCATGACAAACATTAGCAGTGTTTCATGCGGAATCTGTTATTGATGTCAACGCCGGTTGAATTTTTTCCAAAAACGGCGGTTAATTCTTTCCACTTTCCATTATGGAAGTGGTGATTTGACTGTTCGATGCGGAGGTGTGGCATATGATTAAGGAAAAACGGGATAGGGGAATGTCAATAAGCGACATTGCAGAGGAGATGGGAATAAGCAGGCCAACAGTAAGGAAATATCTGAAATCGAAACGACCTGTGGAATATGACAGGTTCTTTCTCCACTGTATCCCTTCGGAGAAAAAAGAATAATCCGTCAAGGAATATTGCTATGTATCTTCTATCAAGAGGTTTTTCCTGGAATCTTTTAACCTCTTCAAGTGTCGCCTCAGTTATTGTTGAGATTGTGGATTTGGAATATCGATTCTGGAATATTGTATGCATTATCTCAGCTGAATTTCTTGTGGATATTCCCTTGGAGTAAAGAGCAAGAATCAGTTCATCTATTCCCATGGATCGGGAATATGGTTCGAATACGGCAGTCTGGAATGAACCATTTCTATCCCTTGGTACATTCAGATCGCTTATCTCACCAATTATTGTCTTCATTGATCTGGTATAATATCCATTCTTCTGGCCCTGATTTTCCATGAGGAATACATCCCTTTCTGTATTCATCAAATTCTCAAGGAATTCCTTTACAGCTTTTCTGGCAACTTTCGTTACAATTTTATCCATGTCTTCCATGTGTATTTACCTCCTTGGTTTGTCTTCAAGGAGGTATCCTTTTTCTTTTCATGAATTTTGCATTCATGATTTATATTTACACAAGATTATGTACACTATCTGTGTGTGAATGAAATTGAGTTAATTTTCAAAAGAATTCATTAAATTGTTCCATATGATTGCAAGCAATTAGATAGAAAATAGAAATCCTCTTAATTTTACTGTTCATTTTCGTTGCTCCCTCCATTGATAGATATATTCTAAGTAATGTACCGACACATAAAATTGATCCTTTTAACTTTAGTGCTTATCTGATATCCCATACACAAAGAATTAAGGAAATTGAAGTTTGATATAGTATTTTCCATATGGCATGTTTTCATATTGTGTTTTATGTTGATTCTGTTGCGTTATACCAATACAAAACCCACCATGATTCGTCAAGATGGAAGGGTTGCGATGTGAAATGCATGAACTCCGTTGAAAGAGATACTGTGAATGTTATATTCTCATAGAAGGTGTAATTGCCTGGAGTCATTATGGATGATATGGGAAGTTTGTATGCACTATTATTTGATTCCTTATAATCACCCTTTTCATAGAGATGGAAATATGAATATCCACTGTTGCATAATTCTGAATAAGTCCAGTATGGTCCAAAACTGTCGTTTTTGTCTGTTCCATCCCTGAATACAGGATTGTTTACTGATAATGATGTGTTAAGAATTGTTACGACCGGATGGCTGTATGGCCAGTGTATTGTAGTTGAAGGATTCAGGCATATGATACTGTTTATCATACATCCGCGAGTGACGTTTTGCCACACACTATTAGACAAATTTACATGTTGATAGTCTGGGCAAAAATTTAATACATAACCCACACTAATAGAACTTCCAAGAAAAGAATAGTGTCTGATATTGTATATTCCGAATGTGCCGGGTATCGCACCACCTCTGCCGTAATAACCGGTTTCACAGTATATTCCATTTGGTTTAGTTGCATTCTCATAGTTTACAAATGATAGAAAAGATACAAACACCATAATTAAGATTACAATGATTGCTCCTATTTTTTTGAATTTATTATTCATGTTTATCCCTCAAATGGCATATATAGTGGTAATGATATTGCGGCAGTGTAAGATATGCCATTATAGATATAACCTCCATTTCCATTGCTTGTTGCATTAACATAATCATTTTGAGTGAAGTCATAAGTATTAGAGGCTGTCCTCGTACCACAAAATTGACAAAATGTATAAGAATGAGCTATAGGTACTACAGTTATACTGGCCGAATATGTAAAATAATTGAGAATGTATTCGTTGCTTTGATTTAACAATGAATTGGCGGGTTGGTCTTTGATAATCATGTTAAGATATTGCAAATAAGAGGGATTTCCATGGCCATTATTTACCAGTGTATATACTGGCGCATTGACCGGACAGCCTGCAGCAACTCCTGAATGGAATATGGAATCTTCAGACTGCCAGTTGACCGATATATTACCAACGGAAACATTCCAGTCGTTTGATGGAATGATTCCGGTACCTGAGGATATGTTCTGGCATGGTGGATTGAAACCGTTCACTGCCATTGTGCTGTTCATACCCATGCCAAGTGAGAATGTGGAAATGTATGTATTTGTTACATTGAGATTCTTCACCACAATGGATGCATCGATTCCACTACTGGTGAATGAAAATATCTCTGCTATTTTCACATAGTGGTTCCACTTGATCATAACCGCTGAATTCTGCCATACCGATTCGATCCTTTTGGTTGTATAGTTGGAGAATGTTTCTTCTATTAAGGGTGCAGATGTATTGGTATTATTGGTTGATATGGAAAATGGATTTACCTGTGGTCCCGGTGAATAGTTGGGATTGGCTTCAAACACATTCCATGATACCGGAAACAGATTTCCGTCAAAACCGATGAATGCATTGGATCCCACAAATCTCACCATTTCGTTGTAATATGAATATGATTCCACCGGTGTGGATGCATATTCATTCTGAATATGCTGGATGATTGGTATGGCCATCATTGCTGTAATTGCAATGATTGCAAGGAATTTGATAGCTCTATATCTTTCCTCTCTCTTCCGTTTTCAATTATCGTTGAATACATTATGAAATCAAGCCTGAAAAATACCATTACCAATAAATGTTCGTTTTCCGAACTGGAGGTTAAATACTCAAATTTCTATTGAAATTGTAAAAATCAATCTTTTCAATTTTCGCTTAGATGCCTTAACCCGAATTTGTAAGAGGCAAAGAAGTATTTATTCAATTTACTTACCATTCTCCAAAGCAAATGTTCTGTGTCAGACTCATTACCAAATGTTAAGAATGCCATAAGCATTACAAATGCATGGCAAAAGATGTAATTTGCGGGATGAAAGTAAAAGAGTCATCTGAGTTCCATAGCGATTTTCAGGGGAAGAAATTTTACTTCTGCAGTGCACAGTGCAAAGTGGAATTTGACAAGAATCCTTTAAAGCACAGCAGATAAGTGAGTTGAATGCCAACAGATCCTGTCTGCGGCATGTATGTACCGGACGATTCCTCTATTTACTCAATTCAGGACGGCCAGAAATATCTGTTCTGTTCCAAAGAATGCCAGTACAGATACGAATCACCTGAAAAAGCTGCCATCACCCTGAGAAGAAGACTCCTCATAAGCTGGCCACTGGCTATTTCAATCATCCTGATCACTTATCTGGCACCGTCATCATTCACAGACCGGAATTATATTCTTCTCCTCCTCACATTGCCCGTTCAGTTCTATTCCGGCTATGGATTCTATGATGGTGCATACCATTCAATTCTTGGAAAGACGGCAAATATGGATCTGCTTGTCTCCATGGGTACCCTGACCGCATTCTTCTTTTCAGCATATATCACCCTGCTTCCCGGATCTATTCCATCATCAGATGTGTATTATGATGCATCTGCCTTCATAATAACACTTATCCTTACAGGTAATTTTATTGAGAACAAAACCAAAATAAGAGCCAATAAGGCAGCAGGGAAGCTTATTGGAATCATTCCCGGCAATACCACAGTTATAAATGAAAACGGAGAAACTTCTGAGATTCCCACAGGACAGGTAAAACCGGGAAACCTCATTGTTGTAAAGCCTGGAGAGATCATACCGGTAGACGGAGATATATTTCAGGGAAGAAGTGACATAGATGAATCCATGCTCACAGGGGAACAGGAACCGGTTACCAGAGAAGCACCTGAGCCGGTATCTTCCGGGACTAAAAACCTGAATGGCCTTATTAAAATAAAAGTTACAAGAACCGGCAGGGACAGTACGGTTAACCAGATATATGAACTGATTCAGCGGGCTGCATCGGGAAGAGCAAAGGTTCAAAGGATAGCAGATGCCTTCTCCTCAGTGTTTGTTCCCATCGTGATTGTAACTGCAATCTCTGCGTCCCTTTTCTGGTACTTCTATCTGTCGTCGATTGGATATGATTTCCCTCTGGTTATTGCAGTTCTTGCCTTTGTGTCGGTGGTGGTAATTGCATGTCCATGTGCCATTGGTCTGGCTGGACCCATTACGCTTCTTCTGTCTTCTGATATTTCATATGAGAATGGTATCATAGTAAAGAATTCCAGCGCCCTTGATCGCCTGTCAAAGGCAAACAGGGCAATATTTGATAAAACCGGAACCCTGACGGAACCTGATCCCACCATATGTCAATTCTCAACATTACCTTCTTATTCAGAGAATCAGATTCTTTCACTTGCTGCTTCACTGGAAAATTCATCAAATCATCCAATTGCAAGGGCAATTGTGAAGATGGCAAATGAAAGGGGAGTGGAAATTATTGAAGTGTCAAATGTTGAGGAAATGCCAGGAAAAGGCATAAAAGGAATGATCCAGAACATGAATGTTGACATAATCAGGAAGAAAAGGGAAGGCGGGTCAACTGTTGCCGTAATGATTGATGGTACTGAGGCTGGAATTTTTGAGCTTTTATATATGATAAGAGAAAATGCTGTGGAAGCTGTGAAGCAACTCAGGGCAATGGGCATTGGAGTATCCATGATCACGGGCGATTCCTACGAAGAAGCTAAGAGAGTTGGTTCTGAGGTCGGAATTAATGATATACATGCAGAAGTAATTCCTTCCAATAAGGCAGAAATAATTAAAAAGTACCAGATGAATGGTGATTATGTCATATTCACCGGGGACGGAATAAATGATACCATAGCACTTGAAACCGCCGATGTGGGCATAGCAATGGCCTCAGGCACGGACATTGCCCGAGAGAGCGGAGATATCATCCTGCTAAACAACGATCTTGAGCATGTTGTTTATGCAAAGATCATAGGGAACAAAACCATAGGAAAGGTCAAACAGAATATAGGCTGGGCCTTTGGATACAACACTGCTCTGATCCCCATTGCTGCTGGCGTTCTCGTACCCTTTGCAGGTCTTTCAATATATTCTTTCCTTCCGATACTTTCCGCTCTTGCCATGGGAATGAGTTCCTCTTCTGTCGTATTGAATTCCCTTCTTCTCAGGGGGAAAATTAACAGTTCTCTAAGAAAACTCAATGCGAAAAGATAGTATAAGGCAGTCTGGTGATATGATGCGGGACAGAGTGAAATGTGTGAAAATTCATGAATGAAAAACTGAGACAGATGGTATTCCTACTGGCATCCCTTTTTCTTTCCATTATCATCAGTGCTGTGGTTGTTGCCATTTTTGCTGCAGTTGTCTATATGGGAGGATCCATCAATAACTTCCAGATTATTCTTTTTCTTCTCATTTTAAGCGTAAATGTTTCCATATCCATCGGCTCAATTATCTGGATATTGAATATATTCCCAACAGTGTTTGACAATTTTCAGGGGAAAAGGCTCGTGGTCATAAACTATGGAGAGAAATTAACTTCTGAAGCTGGTTCAAATGAAGAAAAAATACCAGGCGATCTGTTTTCTGAAACAGAACTTGACATTATCAATATACTGAAATCCAATGGAAACCGAATGCTTCAGAGTGCAATGGTTCCCCTGATCCACACTTCAAAGGCATCCGTTTCAAGAGCGCTGACAGCACTGGAAAATAAAGGTATCATAGTGAAAATGAGAAAGGGTGTAACCAACGAAATCATTCTTGATGAAACACGTTTCAGATAGGTCTTAAGAACTGTTTCAGCATTATTATTGATCATGAAAAAGATTGACCATTTATTGTGGATTGTTTTTGCACTGATTGCTGTCATGGCTGTAATTGCAGTTTCTGCTTCAATATTCTGGAGAAGTGGATCCAGCAACTATTATGGACCCTATGGAATGATGGGAGGAGGCTATGCCGGAATGATCATTTTTATGCCCATAATCGGGGTTTTATCAGCGGTTTTTGTCCTTATATTCATATACTTCTTCTTTGAGATGCTCAGAGGAAGCAACAATGTGGAGGATGGTTCTAATTACAGCCAGGCAGAGAAGATAATACGCGAGAGATATGCCAGAGGAGAGATTTCTGAAGATGATTACAGGAAGATGATAAGTATCCTGAGGAAATGATTCAAGGGGATTTTGAACCAGGGATTGAAGCATTATTAGTCAAAGATTTCTTTCCTGTTTTTTCACATACTTGGAAAAGTAAAATCATTGCTGGAACTCAATAATGTGAGCAATAATATTTTATTGTGAGTTGCATAGTGAGAGATATTGATTGAAAACGGATTTTGTGTTGTCAGGAGTGGTAGTGGTGGAAACTGCACCATTGTTTGGGACAAATATGATATTATCGCCATAGATTTTGGCATTTCAGCAATTAAGTTTCAGAAGAAAATGAATGAGCTGGGCCTTTCTGAGAGAAATATTTCTGTCTTTGTAACCCACGAACATTCTGACCACAGTTCAGGGCTCAGTGCCGCATCAAGAAAATTGAAAGCTGATATCTATCTTAAGGAAAAGACTGCACTAGCACTTAACGTTGAAAAATACTACCGGATGAATGGTGAAACCTCCATTGGAAATTTTTTGATAAGATCATACAGGATTCCACATGATGCCGTTGATCCTGTTGGTTATGTTATTGAATATAAAGGGAGGAAGATCTCCGTGTTTTCCGATATGGGTCATTTTCCCGATGATCTGGTTGAACCCATGTCAAATTCCCACATTCTTGCCCTTGAATCGAATCATGATGTTGAGATGCTCAGGAATGGAAAGTATCATGAGAAACTGAAGAAGAGAATACTTGGACCTTTCGGCCATCTTTCCAATGAACAGACCGGAGAAGCACTTTCAAAGATTGTTGCCGGTAACACAAAGATACTTCTCCTGCACATCAGCAGGGAAAACAATACGCCGGAACTTGCTCTGAATCATGTGAAGGCCTTCATGGATAACCGAAATTTGAAATATGCCTCTCTAGAATGCGCCCTTCAGGATACCGGTTCTTCATGTTATGAACTATAAACCCGGGGGTTTTGATAAAATGCCGTTGAATGAATATGAAATGATTGCCGTTATTGGGGTTGCTCTGGTGAGCCTGATCCTTGGATCAGTTTCAGATGTAAAGAAAAGGACAGTGAAATCCTATCTATTTATCCCGCTTGTTGCCACAGGTTCTGTGATTGATTATTTGGTTTCAATACCTTTCATATTTATAGTAATCTTTATCCTTGCCTTTATTGCCACATTCCTCCGAACGGACATTCCAGTTTATCTTATGCTGGGGGTTTCATTTCTTGTGATCTCCGTTATATTGATCTTCATCTTGGGATTCTTTTATGGATTCACGCTTGCTCTCATTTCTTTGATGTTTCTTGCAGGTTATACGGAAAAGCTCTTTGGGATTGGAGATATAAAGGGAATAATTGCAATCCTCGGAAGTATTGCCCCAATATCCATATCTGCGGGCGCTTATTACTCATACCTGAATTCCATATTCCCTCTTTCCTTTCTGCTCATAATGAATCTCGGATTTATGTCGACGTTGTCATTTCCTGTGGTGGGGATGATAAACAAAAAGACCTTTGGAAAGATGTATTTCATATATTCACCATTCAGGGAAGATTTGAGCAAGATCAAATATGCTACAAAAATTTTTGGAAATAAAAAGTATTCCATGTATCGGATTCCTTTCATGATACCTATTCTTGCATCTGTTACGTTAACTTTTCTCTCTTATTTTTCAGGAGTGATATTTTGAAGGTGAATAGATGAAAGTGTTTTACAATCCCAAATTCATTGTGACAACAAGGGCCAGAGGACCTCTCAGGGGAAAGGAACAGGATCAGATGGAGATCTCTTATGAACAATCCATAATAGAAGAACATGGAAATATCCAGTCAATTGTTCCTAACAGTGTGGCGGAATCGTATATCCGGGAAAATAATGCACAAATGATAGACTGTTCAGGCCTTGGGATATTACCGGGATTCGTAGATCCGCATACTCATATCCTTTATTCCGGAGAAAGAACAGAGGAGTTTTATCAGAGGATACGGGGAGAATCATATATTGATATCCTGAAAAAAGGGAATGGAATTTTAAAAACCGTAAGAGATACCCGGGGAAATACCTCTGAACAGATACTTGAGGATTCTATGAGCAGAATAAAGCAGGAGATCAGAAGCGGGGTAACCTGTATGGAAATTAAATCAGGTTATGGATTGGATCTTGATACAGAGAAGGCAATCCTCAATGCTGCTCAAAAACTGAAATCAATGAACATTGTGGATGTGGTTAGTACATTTCTTGGTATGCATTCAATTCCTCCGGGATTTGATGGGAATCAATACACTGATTTTGTCATAGAAAAGGTTCTTCCTGAAATCTCAGAGATGGCTGATTTTGGGGACTGCTTCTGTGACGAGGGTGCTTTTTCTCCTGAGCAGACCAATAGGTTTTTTGATGAATGCGATAAACTTAGAATTAAAATAAGAGTCCATTCAGACGAAATTTCAAATATTGGATGCCTGAAACTTTCAGATAAACACAAAATCATATCTGCAGATCACCTTCTGAAAACAGATATAAATGGAATTGAAAACATGAGAAGAAATGGTGTGATTGCCACACTGCTTCCCATAACCGCCTTTTCTCTGAACGAAAAGTTTGCCTGCGCAAGAAATTTCATTGATCGGGATGTACCGGTTGCCATAGGAACAGATTGCTCTCCTTTATCCCCTATTCCCAACATGCTTTTTGCGATTCATCTAGCGGTGAAAAACTGTGGAATGACATGCAACGAGGCAATTAATGCTGCGACAATCAATGCTGCTGCATCTCTTGGTCTCCTTGATAGAATGGGGACGATTGAACCTGGAAAAAAAGCTAATTTTTCAATGTTTAATATCCATGATCCATCTGAGTTGCCGTATAGATGGGGAGATAACATTGTTAATTCTGTCTTTTGGAATGGAAATAAGGTTCATTGAATGAGAAGTGTCTTGAAGGTAATTAGATAATTATCTAGAACGCTCTTCATCTTCAATTTTATTTCAGAGTTAAAAAATAACGCGGGCATAAAGCAACAATTAGAAATAATAATGTAAGAGTTAAGAAATTATATTAGGGTTAAAAATAGGTAGCTTCAAAAATTATTTTTTTGCAATTATGCTGACAATAGTGCCCTCAAAAAATAAGATTCTAAACACAAATGGTTCTTAATCTTAATACTAATACACCATGAACAATGATATATGTAGATCCAACCGAAACTATAGAAAAACTCCGATCCATGAAAGCGAAGAGAATTCTCCTGCAATTGCCCGATGGTCTCAAACCTAGAGTTTTTGAATATTTTAATGCACTTTCAAGGGAATTCAATGTTATTGTGAGTTCAGAGGGGTTCTATGGTGCATGCGACACTGGAACAATGGATGTATATGGCAAAGTTGACTGCATTGTTCAGCTAGGTCACTCACGGATACCCAATATAGATTATCCTATACCGGTTATATTTGAGGAATATCTTGAAGAACCTCAGGAAAACTTCCAGAATGTTGATTTTTCAATTATTTCCAAATCAGGATACAAAAAAATTGGTGTTTTATATTCAATTCAATACAAAGATACTGCGGAAAATGTAAAAGAACATTTGAGGAGTATTGGTTTTGAAGTTTATACCGGAAAGAAAGATAACAGAATATCATATGACGGTCAGGTATTGGGCTGCAATTACAGTTCTCTGCATTCAATATCAACTGAAGTTGACTGTTTTCTTGTTATCAGCACCGGGATATTCCATTCGCTTGGAGCCCAGCTCTCTACAGATAAAGAGGTGTTCATCCTTGATCTCAATGATCGGAGCCTTACATCAATGATGGAGCGAACCGAAAGAATCAAGCGGAAAAGATATCTCAGCATATTTTCTGTGAAAGATGCACAGAAGTTTGCAGTTGTTGTTGATTCCAAGGTGGGTCAATACAGAATAAAGGTTGCAGAAAGAATTATGGACGTCCTGAAAAGAAACGGGAAGGAAGTTGTTCTTGTCTATACCAATGAATCAAATCCCACAGACTTTTCAAACATGCGATGCGATGCGGTCGTATTCACAGGCTGTCCAAGAGTTCCAATAGATGATCAGGAACGATATGAAATGCCGGTTCTTACAGTAACAGAATTCTTCATGGTCTTCAACGGAAACGGCAATGGGAGATATGTTATGGATGAGATCGTTGGTGTTGATCCTGTCAGATAATTTTCCCTATGAGATAGGTGTTTCCCATATCCACAATCTCACACTTAACTCTGGTATATATTCCAATGTCCCCGGAAACAACGACCGGTCGATAGGCACTATCTCTTCCAACTGAGCTTCCCTCTTTCCCTTTCTCCGTGATCATGATTTCCTTCTCCTTTCCAATATGGATCTCCATGTTTGATTCAATGATCTCCCGATGTTTTTCGGTATAAGCCTGCGTCCATGCCTTGATCTTCTCTGATGATGGAACCTTCGCTGAAAAATCCCTGGTGAAAGGTCTTGGTGAAAACCTTGTTATATTCACAATGTCTGGTCTGGACTTCTCCAGCAGATCCATGGTTTCATTGAATGTATCTTCGTCGTCACCATGATATCCGGCGATGATATCTGTTGAAATTACGCTGTCTCTGAATTTTGCCCTGAAAGCCTTCACTATGCTCTCGAATTCTTCCCTGAGATATTCCCTGTTCATAAGCGACAGAATTCTGTTTGAACCACTCTGCACAGGGATATGCATGAACTTGAAAACCTTCTCGCTGTCATAGGAAAGAAGAAGCTCAGGCAGAATATCATGTGTATTCCTGGGCTCCATCATTCCAATTCTCAGCTTGAAATCATCGTTGATTTGAGATATCTCCCGTACTAATCCAGCAAGGTTCTTATCAATATCCTTTCCATATGCCGCGGTATCAAGGGATGTGATTCTTACCTCCCTGATTCCCCTTTCCAGTTGCATTCTGATCTGATTCACGATTTTTTGCGGATTTCTGGATATTAATTTTCCCCTTGCAATGTGAGAAATGCAAAAATTGCAGCTTCCAGTGCATCCCTGATTGATTGGTATGCCTTCAAAAATTGATGGTTCCTTAATTTCAATGTCATCCAGACTGCCTGAGTAAAATTTTCTGAATTCAGTTGGATCAATAATATCGATCTTTTCATCTTTAAGGGAACCTGCAGAAACTGGCGGAAGACAACCCATAACCTTGACCTTTGATTTCTCTGAAAGCTCCCCAATGCGTCTAAGCATCTTCTCTTCTGTGTGTTTGATCACCACACACGTTCCTATGACACTGATATCAGCCTCATCAGGAGAATCCACTAGGACAGCACCGTCATTGAGCATTTTGTTGACATACAGGCCTGTTTCACTCTTAGAAAGCGTGCAGCCGTATGATTCAACAAATATCTTCTGCGCCATTGACCTTATATTTTATTCAGGTATTAATCTTCTAACAAAATACATGGATATTCTTTCTGTTATTGGAATATCTACACCGGGAACCGCATTGTGCTTTATTTCCTTAGCATGCGAAGATGGGATGCTTCTATTAAATAAACTGTTTCATAGAGCAGGCATGGATTTCAGCTAAACCTTTTATTTACATATCATTCATGAAAGAACGTGCGCTTTTACCTTTCATCAATTGGACTGGGCAGAGAAATAGATAAGCTGAAGCAAATGCTTCCAAAAAACAGGTTAACTGCGTATATTCCCAATGCCATTGACTATTCCAGTGATATTTCACGAAGAAATAAAAGCAATGGTCAGGACATGGATGACCTGAGATCGGTTGGACTTGAACCCGAAATCCTTGATCTAAGAGATTACTTTGGTAAAGAAGATGAACTTAAGAGCGCCCTGAAAAATTTTGGAGTAATATGGGTAAGGGGTGGCAATGTTTTTGTTCTCAGGCAGGCAATGAGATTAAGCGGTTTCGATGAAATAATTAAAAGCCTGAGAGATACAAATTTGCTATATGGCGGGTACAGTGCAGGAATATGTGTTCTTTCCCCTTCAATTCGTGGTCTGGAACTCATGGACGATGTTTCTCAAATGCCTTATGGCCGCGAAATTGAAACGGTGTGGGAGGGTCTTGGATTGATCGATTTCTCAGTCATTCCTCATTACAATTCAGATCACCCTGAAGCAGATTCCGCGGAACCAATTGTTCAATATTTTGAGAAGAATGGAATAACATTCAGAACGATGAGAGATGGTGATGTAATAATTATTGAATAGGTACAGGCGAATTATTAAATTTATGACGACAGACTCATTGGCAACCTTTAATGAGTTCTATTCTTTGAAATGCCAAATATGTTTGCAGAACTTAGATACTTCCTTTATGTCATGAATTTCCTGATGAATTGATCCAACTGGGATGTTTCCACTGTGACAATGGAAGTGTTCCAAAATTCTTTTAAAAATGATTTAAGAAGAAAAATAGATCCTGTGTAACAATTTTTTCTTTGCTTATTCCCAAACTATTGTGATTCCAAATTCAGATATGACCTTACTTTTCTCTATAAAACCATGATCAAGTGTTGTGAATGACCCTGCATTAATTTCCAGACATGCTGCAATGTGTAAGGTATCAAGCATCTTCATTTTTAATTTGAAGGCGACCTCTGGTGCACGTCTGAAAATCTCGTATAGGTCGCCTTCAGCAATCTTCACACCGGTCTCGGGCAAATATTCTATATAAGCTTCTATTTCCTGCTCGTTTAACTTTGTTGTCCTAGCAAGCACAGATCTAATTTCCAGAAGAGTGACCTCTGAGATAACCTTCTGTTCTTTTATGGACCAGAGCTTGAATGCTTTATGATAATTTACATCTCGTTTGTTTAGATAGGACAGAATAACGTTGGTGTCAATATAATTCATTTATTCTCTCTCTGTTATTGACATATCTGACAGATCTTCTGGCAGATCCGGAAACCCTTCTTTTTTCCATTTCCATAATATTTCATGGCTTTTTTCTTTTGTATCTAGGATTTTTTTGGTGACTGCCAGTCCATGTTTCATTAAGAATTTTATAGCATCGGCTTTGTTTTTCACTATTCTAAATTCAATCATTTTTCTTACGATTATAGATGTTTCCGGATCGATTCTAACACCAATAACATCTGTTTTCATATGTTATTAAATGTTAAATGACTATATAATGTTCTTTGCCTGAAAAAATTAAATGGATGGTTCAGACTTTAATCAGTGGTTTTCTTTAAATGAACTGCAGAATGATGTGAAAACGTGTGTGCGAACCTAAAGCGATTTTTGTCTCTTTCAAGAAATCTTTATCGTTTCATGAATCATCGATAAATACCTTTCAGCCTCTTTTACCCTTCTAACATGTAATCTCATAAAGTGTCTTAACCTCTCCTTCACCGAACGACTTCTGAAAGTATCTGGAAGTTGAGTATGCGTCCTCCAGCATATTCAACTGAAATGAATACTTATTCAGAATGAATTGTACTTTTCCTCGCATGTTTGTCCTGAACGTTCCTGGGATAGCTTAAGGAGATCGCATAATATGTTGGTTATGAGATAATCTCCTGTGTTTGCTATAAAAATTGACGCTATGGTTAATCCCAGTGACTGTTGAAGGCAAAATATGGCCAGATCATAGAATTCTTTATAAATTTGCAATTTAGCAGTTATCAGAAACTCGTCTGCTTGCTGGGCAAGGAACTGCGTAAATTCTTTAGATGACGTTCCGACTTTATCATATTCAAAGAGAATATAATCATAAACTCTGATGGAAATTTTCAGCTTTCTCTTTAAACTCAGCTATTCTTACTGGGAAAATTCAAATCAGTTATCATATTAGATAATTTTGCAGAGATTCCATGAAGAAAAGTATTGCTGCTTAAAATAGAATTTTCAAATAATGCGCTCATTCCAGATCACCTTCTGATAAAGTCTCAAGGTTCAGAGATAATTATCCAAAGAATGGCCTAGAGATATGTGATAAAAAGCAGCAAATGAGAGGGGTTTTTGTTCAACAATTATCGGTTCAAATATCCGAAATTATCAATGGTAAAACAGAAATATTCGTTAATGTAATGGAAAGGAATCGAAAATATATCAGTACACCCCCCGTGATGTATAGATGGTTTAACTATGGGGATCAAAAATGTATATTTGGTCATGTAACTTTCATTCATTATGGATCAGTTTCACTGCACATAGTTAGTGAACAAATAATTTAATATTTGCAAATCCTTCCGAAAAGGTATGCAGAATAAAGAATCCAAAAGAAGTAAGCGTATTGGAGAGAGGGCTGAAAATAGTGTTCCAATAGGCTTTCTGACAGGATTGATTGCATTTATGATGGTATTTACATTTCTTTTTACAGGAATGACAATAGTGAACACCCAAAACAATGTCAATTTGGGTACAGATCATTATAATTTCCTTGACCAGAGCAAAATAGCTAACACAGGGGGAACATATCCAGTTTCCTCTAACAATACGATCTACGTTGGCGAACATTGTTATAGTGGTTTAAGCCCCAACAATCACACCGAAATATATGGCAGGATCGTGGCCTATCAGGCAAATAATTTCAGGTTCTATGCAGAATGTAATGTCCTATTTGCCCAAAATAATTCAAATCTGGAATCAGGAGGAGCTGATTCATCTAATAACACCTTATACCAGAGCATTTATTCATCAGGATATCTACCTTCCGGGACTAATTTGTCCTTAGGGCACCCTATACCCGCAAGTGGTTTTGTGGATTATGGGTTTATGCATCTTACAGCTCCGTATATATTGTTGGAAAACCATACAGAAGGCACAATAACATGCAATCAATCCATAGAATCTGTCACATCAAGCAGTGAGGAAAATGCCTCATCTTTAGCATCGATATCGGTTGCAAACAATGTGACTTATTCAAATATAAATATCATTCATGGTTACCCCCAAAATGTGCAGTGGGGACTTTTTGAAGATGTGGGCGGTCACACGATTGTGAGTTTTAACACGGTTATAGCTATAAAAATATTGCCAGGACATATACAATCGATAAGTTACAGTGCAATAGGGAACACAACATACAATAAACAAGTACCAAACTGGTATGGTAGGGGAACTCATAGTCAGATCCAGCTGTCCACTTATGAGTTATACGGTACATATATAATGGCAAATGATGTTTATAGTTGAGAAAATTGTATAGATATGTAATATTTTACCCTTATATAATGACCTTTTTTTGGACCAATTTTATCCTAAGCGGAGGAAACGAATTGATTCACATTGTATATATCAGTTCTCATAGAGAAAAATTTGAACAGGAGATTTATGGAGACGTAAGCACTGCATAGTGCTGGTAAAAGCTTAATTGACAATATAGCCAATTTTGAGAATTGCCAACCCGGTGGTGGCTTTTAGTATACGTTTATCAATTATAAAACAAAAACATAACGTATATGAGTTTTTTATGTGAAGGTTAATGACATTCAGGAATCTTTTTTAAGCTTGGATTTATATCAGTTTCTCTGAGAAATAACCCGGCAGAATTATCTTAGAGAAGAAGAAATTAAATGCCATCTTGGTCTGGTGATATGATTGAAAAAGAATACAGTAAGGCTATTTGCAATAATTGCCATAATAATAGTCGTGGCAGGTATAACATTGTATTATGAATCATCTGGTACAACAAATAATCAGGCTAACTCTGAATCGAAGCCTGGTAGTATCATATATCCCACAGGCAATTTGGCAGGCACCATAGAAATTTCTCATTTAGATGGAGTGTCTGGTTCTAATGAATTGTCTTTCAACATACCTAATGGCACAATGTGTCTGGTTTTTCTAATGTATACCAACAATAGCGTAGCTTGCGTGAGTGCATACAATAGTACAGGAGGATATCAGGCAAATTTAAACAACAATGTTGCCTCAATACATTTTGAGGGACAACGCGTACCGTATTATTCACCGTTAACTGGATCGTATACACAGAAATGGCATATTTTTTACAATGTTCATTTGGAAAGTGCTGGAAACTTCAACTTTAAAATATTTGCCGCAAATTTTCTGTTGAAATAAAAATATTTTTTATTCTTTTCTTTTATCACCTATGGCATGCATTATAATAAGAATTTAACTGCGGAACTCACGTTCATAGTGCTTTCTAAAAAAATCTGAATACAATACCATAATATGCATTTGCAATGCCATTTATTTTCTTTTCAGTCAAGGTATGCTTATCTCAGGGCATAATCATATGAACAGTGCAATCACAATGGATAGGATCAGTGTTACCATTATATAGATAACATATTGCCTGACATTTCCATTCATGATCTTCAGGGCGATCACTCTTGAAATCCTTTCATATTTCCTGAATATGGAGAGGAATGTGAGATAAACCATGTCAAATCTGTGGGAAGAGTAATCCTTATGCATAAATCCTTCAATTCTTGGAAAGAGCCTGACGAAGGTCATTCTTGCAGGGTTTGAATAATTGAATGAATTATAGGTCCTTCCTCTTTCCACTCCTCCGGCCCATGGATCCACCTCCCTAACATGTACGGGTCTGAATAAGTAGATCCCTGAGAATATAATTGCCAGAGAAATTATGGTGAATGTTGGGGTCAGCACTCCAAAGGTATTTCCGTTATATGGTGAAAATATGGTAAAGCCATTGGGGAAGATCTCGCCGCCCGTAAGAAAATTGATCCCGGTTCCAAAGCCGGAAATCCCGCTGAACAGCATGAACAGAAGCGGGGTCATCAGTGGTAAGGCAATGAGAAGATATCCTATGCCGTAGTTCTTCCTTGATTCAGGTGACAGCTTCATTTTTGGAGATGCCGTTCCGGTGAAGCCTACGAATTTTGTAAAGACCACAACCGAAATACCTGCTCCCAGTGCGGAAAGTGCCCCGGCAATAACCGCAATTATTGCATAATACTGAACCATGGTAAGTGATGAAATGAACAGGCTCTCCAGGAGCATCCATTCCCCTATTCCACCACCAAGTGGGGCTAACCCCATCATGGATATTGACGCTATGACTAACCCACTCTTTGACAAGCTCCTCCACTCCCTGCTGTTAAAAGAATCGGAATTGAATGCCGTTGAACTCAATATGGTTGATTTGCCTATTCCGTGCATCAGGGCGTATATGGCAACCCCAATGGCAGAAAAGTTTCCGAGATTTGAATGACCTGTGGCAAAAGAGAGTGCTGAAACCCCGATGAGAACCAGCATAGCGCCAACATTCTCAACAGTGCTGTATGCGGCCAGAACCCGTGGATTTTCAGCAGCACCTGCATATATGGCCCCTGCAAAGACCGATATGGCCCCGATTATGATCATCGTCAGAGGTATTGCCTGAAATTGCAGCGCTGAAAGGCTGGCATCCTCAACTGCATATATTGAAATTGTTGGTATTAGAACGCCAATGAGTATTGACATGGAAGAATCGATACCACTCATCCCAAGTGAATGCCATTCTGATGCCTGAAGTGGGATAATTCCAGCCTTCACCACAAATCCTGAAACCCACAGTGAGATGGCAACAGGATTGCTGAATAGTAATGCAAGAGAGAATGATCCGGCAGTGGCATATGAAACTGCTGCCCCCATTATGAGGAGGATCGTACTGAGCTCTCCCACTGAGAGGAACACGTAGGATGAGAGAAGTTCTCTCCGGTTATACAGACCAAGAATGAACATTGCCGAGATTGTGAAGGCTTCCCAGAATATGATCAAGGTGATGGTGTTCCCTGAAAACAGCGTTCCAAGTATGCCAAAGAACAGTAATCCTGCAAAGAAAGCCCTTGTCCTTGTCCAGTTTGCAATAACCGTATTGATACCGGATATGAACCAGACCGTAGAGATAATGAGAAGGAATGCCCCTGACAGACGGCTTATGGAAAGGGAGAAATGATCAATGGTGAATGGATCAATTGACAGGTATCCTGAGAGGTACAGGATGCTTACCACAATCAGAATGAGTGATCCGGCGATTGTGCATATGCGGTGAATCTTCCTGCTGTATGTTGATATTACAACCAGGAAAGCAATTATCTCCAGCAGAATTATGATATTCATACAATCCCCCTTGCCTTCTGAACGGCATCCATGATGGTAAATGGATCCGGAGGACAGCCCGGAACAGTAACATCTATGTGGAGGGCATCAGATACGGCTTTTCCCAGAATTGAACCTGATATGGCACATGCACCAACTGCAAAAACAACCCCTGGCTGAGCCATTGCCTCATATGCCCTTCTCAGTGGTTCTCGCATATTCTCGGTGAGCACACCAGAAACCATCAGTGCATCGGCATGTCTTGGTGTATTTGTGAATGAAATTCCCAGTCTGGTCATATCATACTGCGGATTGGCCAGTGCTCCGATTTCCAGATTGCATGCCCCGCATGAACCCACATCAATCTGATATATCCGTATGGATTTCTTCAGGGCGGAAACAGAAACTGACGATTCTGATCCATGAATATCCATTGATGGCTCATATTCGGGATAACACAAACCGCAGGAAATGCAGCGGTTTGCATCGACCTTCCCCTGTGCAATTGCACCTGCTGGACAGTACGGATCCTGCTTTCCTTTCTTATATATGGGAAGGGTAGACCATGGAGAAGCAGTTTCGTTCTTTCCCCTGGGAAACTTTGATGTTATAATTCCCTTCTTAAATGATCGGAGAATCCATGCTTTCATTGAAAATCACCCATTTCACAGATCCATATGCCCAGGCTCTCGTATCCAAATAGAAAATCCGCAAAGGTATTGCCACTGACTGATTCCACAAAGGCTTGCATATTCAATATGGAAGGACTCCTGAAACCAATTGATTCCACTCTTCCATTGCCCATTTTGACGATCATGGATGCATCCCCTGAAGGTGTCTCCATAAAACCACCGGCCATGAATGAATGGTTTCTCTCATTGCCCTGTGAATCAACATTCAGTTTAGATACGCGTGAAACTGCCTGTTCAACAATGGCGGCAGATTCCTGAATTTCACCCGATCTCACGATGAAACGGGCCAGCGCATCCCCTCCATCCGCGGTTATTGTACGGAATTCAAGCCCTTCATAATATGTGTGGAAATTTCGGCCATCTTTCTTTATGCCGGAACCTCGCAGTGCAGGGCCCGAACTGTTTTCTCCCAATATTATGGCAGATCGGTCCAGCCTGTCGATGAACACCCTTGAATCCATCAGCGTGCGGAATATTTCGTTGTATTCATCTGTTATGTGCCTTATCTTCTTCGCAAATCCGTTCAGGTCAACGGGTCTGTTAATTCCCCCTATGCCATTTACCCCGAAGAAATACCGGTGGCCGAAAGCCATAGCAATGGTTCTCAGGAGTTCTTCCCTGAGAAGGAGAATATTCATATGAGCGATGTTCTGCGATGCTCCGCCTGTTAAGCGCGATGCCACAAACAGATGGGAGGATATTCTTTCAGCCTCCATCATGGCTATCCTGAGATATTTAACCTGATCAGGGACATCCATGTTAATTCCGCTTTCACATATGTTACAGAACAGGGATGAATATGCGGCACAATGAACTCCATTCATACGTTCAATGCGTAACAGAGCCTCGTTCATTGTTAATCCTGACAGTTTTATTGACCGGTTCTTGAAGTCGGCATCGTAACCCACATGCTGAATCTTTTCCCCCTGTGTGAGAATGTCGAAATATACGCTTTCCACCATTCCACCAGATGATGGCCCATAGGGAAATACAGAAAGGCTGCTGCTTTCAGGAAATGCAATCTTTTCCCCCTCAATTGCCCTGATTGTGCCTCCGGTTTGCAATACCGGTACCACTGTAAATCTGTCAAGGGTGTAAAGTGAACCTTCGGATTCAAGGAGTGCAATATTTGATTGCTTCATAGGAACCCCACCATAAAGAGAAATGCAAATATGGATGAAACGGTGACAGCAGCTCCGGTAATGGATATCTGTTGCACTGAGATTTTCCCTGTTAATGCAGGTTGTGCAATGGAGAATACCATTTTCAACACTTTATAATTAATGGAAAGGAAGATGATTACCAGAAGTATTGCAAGAAAAACCATGACGCTTCCAAGCCCATGTGAATACAGAGCGGACAGAATAAACAATTCCCCAAGAAAAGTGCCAAAGGGAGGTGCACCGGAAACAGCAAGGGTAGATAGAATCAGAGTGTAGGCGGTAAATCTCTGCTCGCCCCATACATTCTGAATGCCGTTCATATTTCTTGTCCGGAAAGATTCAATGAGATTTCCGCTTGAATAAAATGCCCCTGCCTTGGCAAAGGCATGTGTCATTATGATGAGGATGGAACCAAATAAAGCGACCCCTCCTAGCACAAATCCCAGAAGTATCAGGGCCATGTTCTCCATGGTTGAATAGGCAAACATTCTCTTGATATCTCTTTGCGAAGCCATGACCAGGGCCACAAACAGGATTGTGATAATGGAGAAGAATACCCCGGCCTGAAATATGAGTGTTATGTCAATTGTTTTGATTATGATGTAAATTGCATATACCGCTATGGGAAGCAGAACCGCAGAGAACATTGCACTTATTTCCGAAGGTGCCCTGCCATGTGCATCGGGAAGCCATGAATGCATGGGAAAGATTCCGCCCTTTGTTCCGAAACCGATGATTCCGAACAGTGCAGCCAGGACCAGTATCTGAGAGGGCTGAGATGAAGCCGTGAGAAGCGATGTTATTTCAAGCGTGCCAAAAACCCGGTAGATCAATATTATTGAAATCAGGGCTATTGAAAGTCCTGCGGACACTATGATGATATATCTCCATGCAGCCTCCATATCAGCAGCCTCACCCTCTATAATAATCAGAATAGCACTGGAGGCAGTTGTACCCTCAATGCCAATCCACATCAGACCAAGATTGTTGACGACCAGAGAGAAGAGCATGGTGAAGGCAAAGATCCCCATCATTGACATGTGCACCCGGAGATGCTTCGATTCCCCAAGCTTCCGATGATAGCCGGAACCGTAAATGGTGGAGAATACATAGATGGATGAAACACAAATAAGAATATACCGGTTAATCTGATTCACATAGAAATATGAATATGTACCAGAATTGAGAAGGAACACATACGATGTGAAGAACAGGGTGAGGAGAGCCATTGCAATGGAAATCTCCCTGAAATGCCTGAAGAAGTATGATATCCCCGATATAACGGGTATGCTCAGCATTATTACAATTGCATATGTCCCATCAATAATCATCCCATCATCTCCTCAAATACCTGTGTTTCAGGCTTATCTGAAATTATAACCGTTGAAACTATGAGAAGGGCAAGTACATCCAGCAAAACGCTGATCTCAATGACCAGAGGCATTGATATTATACCGAGGCCAAGCATCACAATGGCATTTTCCTCTTCAATGTATCCCAGAAACTGTGAGAATTTGCTCTTTCTTGATCCGATGAGGAACAGACCCTGGAACAGGAGTGCAAAACCACCGTCTCCAATGGTTTCATATCCAAGGGGTGTGAATAGGATACGATATGTAACAAAGGAAAATATTAGAACGAGAATACTCACCACACTGAGAAATGATGCGTCCCCGAACCTTTCCCTTGACACGAACTGATGGGGAGAGAGCTTTGCGTTAAGCAGCCTGCTGGTTAAAAATGCCCTCAATATTAGAATAAGTATTCCCAGAGTAACCAGTTCAATGTCAGAATCCCATATCCCAAGAATGATAATGTATAATGATAGAAGGATCGATTGAATGGTCACGATCCTCACCTTATGTGACATGAAGGTTCCAAGCTGGGCCCATATGGCGCTGAGGATAATTGCCGCGATGATGAGATCCAGACCCTCCTGGTTAATCATGAAAAACCACCTGCCACAAAGAGCGTTACCGACAATACTGATAAAATAAACGACAGAGATAGGAAATCAGCAATCTTGAATATTCTGATTCTTGCAATGCTCTGCTCCAGAACCACCAGCAGGATAATGAGAATAAGCCATTTCAGGAGCATTATGGGAATATCCATAATGGAACCAAGAAGGCCGGCCTGCAGACCCCATGGGAAGATAAACACATTCAGGAGAAGAGAACCTAGAAGATATTGCTTGATCATGGACGAATATCTTATGAAGAAGAGATTTCTCCCGCCGTATTCATATATTCTGCCTTCATCGATCATACTCAGTTCAGCAAGTCCATTGCTTTCCACCGGCAGCTTTCCAGTTTCAAAGATGAAGAACAGGAGAAAGGCTATTGATGCCAGAATATGTGTTAAAGAAAGAAAGAGATAGCTGTTTGCAGTCAGATCGGCGTTGGTGATGTACGGGTTATTGGTGCCCGTTTCGATTGCAACCGCAAAAAACACCACGATAAGTGTTGGTTCGGCCAGTGCTGAGAATATTGCGGATCTGCCGGCACTCATTGCCGTAAAATTGCTGTTGTTGTCCAATGCGCCAAGGATGGTCAAAACCGATGCCAGTGTGAAAAGCATTGCGCCGCCAAGGAAATCTGCAAGCGGTGCAAAAACCGTATAACCGGGTTGCACCGGTATGAGAAAGGCCAGAAGAACCATAATGGAAAGCACCATAATGGGAGTATTTCGGTGAATGAATCCCGAATCCCTGCTTATGATTGATTCCTTCCTGAAATATTTTGCAAGATCGTAATATGGCTGGAAAATAGAAGGCCCTTTCCTGAATTCTGTTTTAGCCTTTAGATTTTCATAAATGCCCATTATAAGAGGGGAAACGAATAAAATACCCAGTACCTGAACCACTGATTCAAAAATGACCTGCAACATACATACCAGATAATTTCATAATAATGGAATTGACTGCCTATGTTAATCAAATACTAAAAGTTATAATTCCTTTAAATATGGATTTCAGTAAAAATAAATAAGTTTATGGATAAAAAATGAGGCGAGTGAATGATTCTTGCAGTATGGGTTCACTTCTTCCCTGCAATCTTTACTCCGCTCATTATGTCGACGAATTCCTTTTCTGTAAGTTTACCTGTTTTCAGCACAAGTTCCTTTATGGATTTGTGTTTTTCAAGGGCTTCTCTCACGATCTTTGCCACTTCATCATAACCCAGGTATGGATTGAGAAGAACTGCAGAACCAAAGCTCTTTGAGAGATTTTCCCTGCACGCTTCTTCGTTTGCCCCCATCCCGTCAATGAGCAGTGTGCGGAACATGTGCATTCCGCTGGTCATTATATCCATGGATCTGGAAAGCTCATAATCGATTCCTGGCATCATTACATTGAGTTCGAGCTGCCCTGACTGCACCGATATATTTACCGATTGCTGTGCACCAATGACCGAATGGCATATCATGTTCATGGCCTCGGCTATTGACGGGTTTATCTTTCCCGGCATGATGGAAGAACCCTGCTGAACTGCAGGTATGGTTATTTCATGAATACCTGCACCGGGGCCAGAATACATCAATCTTATATCATTGGCGATCTTTGTAATATCAAGGGCAAGATTGGTCACCGCATTCATCATTCTTGAAAAGTCAGACTGGAATTCCATGATGCCTGGGAGATTTTCGCTCTTCCTGAAATTGTAGCCGGTGAATCGGGATATCTCTGCCACAACTTCTCCTGCAAATCCCTGTGGGGTGTTTACTCCGGTTCCGGTGGCAGTTCCTCCTGCGTTCAATTCAAGGATGAAATCGGCCGCCTGTTCCAGTTCCTTAAGCGCTTTTCCCATGGTGTATGCCCATGCGGAGAATTCCATTCCAAGGGTCATTGGTGCTGCGTCCTGCAGATGGGTTCGTCCTGGTTTTTTCACTCCGGAAAATTCCTGAGCCTTCTTTTCCATGGATAGTTTCAGATCCCTGAGTTCTTTCAAAAGTTTCTCATACTTGAATATGGTGTTGATTCTCATCATTGTTGGATAGAAATCATTTGTTGACTGGCTCATATTGACGTGATCGTTGGGATGAATAAACGAGAAATCCCCTTTTTTTCTTCCGGATTTTTCAAGAGCCAGGTTGCATATTACTTCATTGCAGTTCATGTTGAATGAGGTGCCGGCTCCTGCCTGAAAAACATCTATGACAAACTGATCCTTCAGCTTCCCTGATAAAATATCATCACAAGCCTGAACAATGAATTTCTTCTTTTCTTCCGGCAAAGCCCCCAGCTTATTATTGGCAACCGCTGCAGATCTTTTGGCAGTAACCATTGCTCTTACATGGTCAAAATCTGCGGTGAGACCCGATATCTGGAAATTGTGTCTGGCCCTGTAGGTGTTTACTCCAAAATACTCATTATCTTCAAGGCTTACTTCGCCCAATACATCCCTCTCTTTTCTGGACATATCCTCAAATCACATTTCCATATTTTACATCTTGCCCTGACTGTTTTGCCAGTTGCACACGGACTTCACTGGAAAGCGCATGAAATGGATGTTTACTGATAAAATCATAAATACACTATTGAGATAACTGATAGATAATGATGAATAAAAACGAAGTTATCATAAGAATTGCAGGAGCCGCCGGGGATGGTGTTCAATCGGCAGGTCTCATAATGGCAAAAGTATTTTCAAGAAATGGCCTTCACACTTCAACATATAACTATTATCAGAGTATCATCAGGGGAGGACAGAGCTGGTACCAGATAAGAGCATCTTCAGAGAAGGTGAAGAGTCAGGGAGACGGCCTCGATATACTTGTCACTCTGAATAAGGATGGTCTGGAAAGGCACACAAACCCTGAGATCAATGAGGGCGGGGCATCCAGACTGAATGGCATTGCAATATATGACACATCACTGACCGGCTTTAAGGAATTCAAGGGCAGTGTTAAATACTGCCCTGTTCCGCTTTCTGAAATAGGTCAGAAGTACAGCAAAAACCCGTTACTTAAAAATACTGTGGCCCTTGGGGCAGTTTGCGGTTATCTTTCTGCAGATTTTGAGGTTCTGGCTGACATTATTCGGGATCAGTTTGGAGGAAAGGGTGAAATCGCAGAGCAGAACGTAAAGGCCGCAAAGGAAGGTTATGAATATTTTGTGAACACATATGGCAAATCAGACAAAAAATTACCATACGCGAAAGAAAAGAAATATCTCCTTGCAGGAGGAGATGCTGCGGGTCTGGGTGCGGTAAGAGGAGGACTGAAAGCTTTCTTTGGATACCCCATGACACCGGCATCATCTTTTCTGCATTTTCTTGCCCAGCACAGCAAATCGCTTGATGTATTTGTGAAGGTTACCGAGGATGAGATTTCTGCCATAAACATGGCTATAGGAGCCAACTACGCTGGAGTAAGGGCAATGACAGGAACTTCGGGAGGAGGGTTTGCCCTGATGACCGAGGCAGTGGGAATGTCAGGTATGATGGAGGTCCCTCTGGTTGTATATGAAGCGCAGAGAGCAGGTCCATCAACAGGATTGCCCACTAAAACTGAACAGGGTGATCTGCTTCAGGTTCTTGGAGCATCTCAGGGAGATTTTCCAAAAGTTATCCTTGCCCCAAGGAATGTTGAGGAGGCATACTACATGATGAGCGATGCCCTTAACATCGCAGAGATTTATCAATTGCCGGTACTCTATCTCACCGATCTTTATCTTGCGGAACATTATGAGACCGTGGATAAACTGGATACCACTTTCAAAATAAATACAGGAAAAATTGCAAAGGATGGTGCGGAAAACTACAGAAGATATGAATTTACAAGCGATGGAATTTCTTTCAGGGCCTTACCGGGACAACCCGGCCTCATGCATAACGAGGATTCCGATGAGCATGATGAAAGGGGCGATGTGGTAAGCGATGCGGTTACCGATCCATACCTGAGAAAGCTTGCAATGGAAAAGAGAATGAAGAAGATTGAAGAATATATCAAGAGCATACCGCCAACACCGACGTATAAGCTTAAGGATGCTGAAAGTGTGGTAATTCAGTGGGGATCAACACAGGGACCAGTGGAGGAAGCTGTTGATATTCTAAGAGGAAAGGGATTAAAAGTTGGCGTTATTGAAATTACACATCTCTATCCTATGAACAGTGATATTATTCAGCTAGTAAAGGGAAAGAAGCATGTTATATTTGTGGAGAATAATTATACCGGTCAATTGAGAAGGCTGGTTATGTCCGAGTTCGGCATAACGGGAGATTTAATTGTGAAATACGATGGAGAATCATTCTATCCCGGAAAATTGAGTGAAGAAATAGAGGCAATAATAAGGAGATGAAAATATGACAACAATAAATGATTTTAAGGGAACGGTTAAACCGGACTGGTGCCCGGGCTGCGGTAATTTTGCCCAGCTCACGGCTATATCCGGAGCGCTTGCAGAATTGGGAATAGAACCTAAGGATACAACTGTAGTTTCGGGCATAGGATGCTCAAGCAACCTGCCTGAATATATCAGGGCGTATGGATTTCACGGTATCCATGGAAGGCTCCTGCCTGTAGCCACTGCCATAAAATGGGTAAACCCAAAACTGACAGTTATCGGATATGGTGGAGATGGAGATGGTTTCAATGAAGGTACCCAGCACTTCTTCCATGCTGCCAGGAGAAATACCGATATTACATACATCGTTTCTGACAACCAGATATTCGGGCTTACAACCGGTCAGGCTTCACCCACTTCAGAAATGGGAATGAAGACCAA
>JAKATR010000049.1 GCA_021818675.1 Thermoplasmata archaeon
AGGTACAGATTGTTGTTTGCGATGTTTGCCATTATGAAGATAAGGGCAATCTGCATTACACCCTGAACTCCTGAAAGCCTGAAGTTCATCATGGCGAGCCTGCTCATTTTTCCCACATCAGGGGCTGTCTTGGAAAGCTCAAGGAATATCCTCACCTCATTGGGCAGGAATATGCCGAATCCCTGAATCATAAGCAGTATTATCAGGACTCCAGCCACCATTATGGCAGGTGATGTGATAATAAATACGCCGTATGATGATGCAAGGTAATATCCGGATGTGACTGCCACAGAGGCTATGGATGGCATGAAGAAGAGCATGTATGGAACAAGATTCTTTATGACTTCTGCCTTTGCAGGTGGTTTCAATTTTCCTATTACGGGGCCGACAATGAATCCCATGAAAAGATCTATTCCGGTCCATATGCCTCCGGAAAGCACATGGACATAATCCAGGAAAATCAGGTTTCCAACAGTTACAGCAGAAACGCATGCAATTATGGGCAGGAAAAAGAGGATGTATGATCTGGTAGTGACTATGCTGCTGAATTTAAAAGGTTGGGCCTGCACATTTTCCATCAATTACGAATCCTTTGAAATATAATATTTTATCTGTGAAAATGAAAATAAAGTTATGTGAAATGAGTGAAAAAGCGAATTTGTCTATTTTACCTCAAGTTTGCCTGGAAAGGCCTCTTTCAGGACATCTTCATATTTTTTGAATACATCATCCTCTATTTTTCCCCTTCCCTTGAAGTTTCCATGAAGAAGGTGGAATTTCTCATGTTTATCGGATAGCTTGAAGATCAGGTGAGGCAGTGTCACTGCAGTGCCACCTGACAGTTCCACGGAGGTAATGTCATCATAGGAAAAACGTTCAAATTCCGGTGGAGGTTTTTGAAGATACTCATCAAGATCCTTCTCAATGTCCTGCCCCCATCCAATATTCTCCACGATCATGTTTTCAACGGTTTCTTTCATGATGTTGTAACTTGTCACATCACCTGCCACGGGAACCATTCTCATGGAATTTGACATCCGGGCCAGGTATAGTTCAAATCTTCTCTCCTTACTGCTCATGGTCTCAAACTTAAGCATTTCATCCTCTGTGAAAATTAGATAGAAGATTCCTTTCAACTGGCCTGCGTTGTCGATTGATCCAATTATCTTTGTCATAATAACTGGGTACTTGTTTTACTTATATTTTATTTTGGATTAATGACATACAAATCTGTACAATTTATATCCGCTCTTCATTTGAATCATTTCGTAGTGAAAAATGCAATTCTTTATATTTCGTGGATAATGCGGCAAAGTATGGAAATTATCTCTCAAGTCATATTTTCCCAGTAACAGTGAAATTCAGAGAATCTTTAATTGAAAATAATATACTATTTATGCCTGTTACTTTTCGGCATTTGTTTTGTAGTAACTTTTATAAATATACAGTGTCTTTATTTTTAATGAAGGGGGTAGTCAAGGAACCATTGAGCCTTTTTGTTGTCATTGTAGCTTTGTTGATGATTCTTGGATCATTGTCATCCATTCCGCTTGGCGGTGCTGGTAATCATTCAGGGAATTCTGGTAAATCCAGCCCTTTCCAACCATTTTACAATCAATTCTCACCAGCAATCACGGGAACTATCACAATAAACATTATTCCCGGAAACTCCGAAATACAGATCAACGGAGAACTCATTGTAAGTAACATTAGTGAGTATAATTATACTGGAGCGCCCTATGGATTATATAACATAGTCGCTTACAAACCTTTCTATGAATATAACTTTTCCACTGTTAATCTTTTATCCCCTCATGCTTATGTAAATTTTACTCTTCATAAAGGGACTGGAATAAACGGCTCATACTATCCATGGGTTCCAATTGGGCCCTATAACGAACTGGTAAATCAGCAGAATGGATCTGCTCCACGTACTGCAGGACATCTAGGAACAATGGTCATATATTACAAAAACCCTCAGATAATGTATGTGGGAACAGGTTCAAGCGCCAGTCCAACTTATGGTCCATATGGCGATTCTGGAATTTACAAGACCACAAACGGTGGAAAGACGTGGGTACCCACAGATTTTGGTCTCCCCCTTGACGTTGTAAGTTCCATAATCATGAATCAGTCCAACCCAAATGAGTTGCTTGTCGGCTTCTGGAATGCCGGAATTTACAAGACAATAGATGGGGGAGGATATTGGTTCAAGGTGGCTAATTTTACATACATCACTGACATGACCTGTGAAAACGGTACTATATTCTCTGGCACTGGAGAAAACATTTTCGGGGGTTACGGATCCGTTGTGAAAAGCACTAATTTTGGTTCTTCCTGGAGTGTCCTTTTGAACACGACTTCTCCGGTAAGTGCAATATCAGTTTCTCAAAATTACATATATGCTCTTGAATGTATGGGAAATCTGTATAAATCCACTAATCTGGGCTTATCGTGGACTCTTGCATCACTGCTTCCAAAAGGAAGGGGGTATGTTCAAAGTATTACATCTTCCCCATCCAATCCAAATGATGTCTATGCTATACTTGCCGACAACAATACTACTTACTATTCCACGGATGGGGGTGTTAACTTTTCCCCCATACCATCGCTTAATGGATTACGTGTAGTAGCATATGATTCCCAGAACAGCAGCATTGTTTGGTTGATGAGTCCGTATTTCACTGACGTATCCACTGATGGAGGCATAAATTTTACAAAATATTCACCAGTTGGTGATCAGCACAACATATACCTCAATCCCCTGAATGCCTCCACATCTTATATTCTGACTGACCAGGGCATTTACCAGACAAACAACTTTGGAAAGTCCTGGTTCTCGGATAACGGGAATCTCTATAATTTTCTTGTTTATGACTTTGGAATAGGTAATAATGGAAAGTGGATAATCACATCAATGCAGGATTTTGGGGGCATGCTTACGCATGATGGGGGCAGTACCTGGTCATATGGTTCTCTTGCATCACAATACGGGTTGTCAGAAGGCTCAATAGTATATATGAACCAAGCAAATTCCAGTTGGATTTACGCGTTTGATATATCTAATAAGAGGCTTGTTGAGTCCAGCAATGGTGGGCTCTCTTTCAATGTTTCAATAGATATGTCCAGCATTAATTTTAACGGATATCCACCTGTTTTTAATCAGTTATTCTCTATTGATCCACAAAATCATAGTATTTTGTATTTTGGTGGCCCGCTTGGGATATACAATGGAACTAAATTTGGGGAAAATTGGACTTTGTGGAAAGGATCGCCTGCCTTTATATCATCACTATGGGTTGCCCCAGATGGAACTTTTTTTGTATCTAATGGGACAGGCCTTTACTTTTTTGCAGGCGGGAAGTGGACAAAATCTGCAGGAGTTTCGTTTCCTGTTGCCTCCATTGCTGGCGATCCTCTGAATGCGAGCACAATATTGATCACAACAGGTACAAGCAGGACCAATGCCAGTATATTTGAGAGTACGAATTATGGGAGAAATTTCTTTTTAATGGAAAACAATCCATTTAACTTTCCATTTACCCCTCCTACTCAACAGGGCTATGGAGGTGCACCTATCGAATTATTCTTCCTGAACATTAGCGGAAATCCACTTTTGGCAACTACAAACGAGGGAATATTTATTTCCATGGATCTTGGAAGACATTGGAGTTCCATAAATTACAACCTTCTGTCAGGGCAAGTGACTTGGGCCGCTTACATAAACAGTAGCCTTTACATTTCAACTTATGGTGAAGGCATTCAAGTGTGGCATAACTTTTCTATTGAAAATCTATCTGCAACAGTGAGTGGAAATCTCTCCGGGTACAATGGATTCAACGTGAAGATTGATGGAGTAACTGTGCCAATCTATGACGGGCATTATTCAAAATATATTCCACCTGGGCAATACAATATAAGTATCAGTTGGGTAGGTGGAAGCAAGAACTATACTGCTACTTTGTCTCCTATGCAAACATTCTATGCAAACATTTCCAGAAACTATTCTGTGACATTTACTGAATCAGGCCTCCCAACAGGGACTCCATGGTTCGTGAATTTATCCAATGGCAATAAATCTGGAGCAATCACAGGAACATCATATTCATTTTCACTGACCAACGGATCATACTCATACACCATAGCAACAATTGACAAGTCATATGAATCACCTTCCGGATCATATATAGTCAATGGTAATTCTGTATCAAAGTCGGTCTCTTTCTCTGAAGTCAGGTATACGGTAACATTCACAGAATCTGGTCTCCCGCAGGGAACTGCATGGTATGTCAATCTCAGTAATGGGTTTAAGTCTAAAGCTATATTCGGGTCTTCTTACACTTTCCAGCTTTCAAACGGAACATATTCTTACACTATCGATAATATATCAGGATATTCTGCCTCGGCACCAACCGGATCATTATCAGTCAACGGAAGCGGCGTTTCAAAGACACTTACATTTTCAGCAATCAAAAATTCACCTCAATCACCTAGAATATCTAACTCAGAGTTATACGCCGTAGTTGGAGGATTGATTGCCGTTTCATTTATTGGTGCTGTGTTAGTCCCCATGAGAAAGAGGAGGTAATTCATGAACACATTGTTTTTACCGGAGTTTATAGAAAAAGTACTGATCTTTGTCATAACAAGTGCTGCAGCATTGTCCTTTTGCTCCATTGTTTTCTTCATGAATGTGAGGAAAATAAACTCCGCATTAACCTCTACTAAAAAAGGTCAGGAAATAGCAAAGGACAACATGGATTTTTCAATGAAAGCAGTGAATAAATATTTCAGAATTTACCTTCCGGTTTTTGCAACCATCAGCATTGCATGGTTTAGCATGGCATTATGGTATTACTATAGTCTGCACACGGTTCTATTTTCGTCATCGTTCTCAATCGGAAATAACCTGCAGCAAGCTCTTAATGCACTATCTTTCGCAGATCTCACTGGAGTAATTTTAGTACTATCAACATTAATCTTCATGGGTTCTCACATTTCCCTTTTCATGCGAAATTGGAAACAGATGATTAAAAAACCCTTAAAATTGGAAAATTCTTGATTTTTTTAAATCATACATATGTCAGTTCTTTTTTCATGAATTAACTTATGTATTTATGGTTATAAAAAAGAGAATAAGTTTCTCCTATATTGTATAGCTACAGTTTAAAGAGAATAATTCAGTTTTGACTCGGGATTATTTCCTTAGCTGCCTCGTAGCCCTTTCTCAGGAGAGCAATGTTTTTATCTGAATCATTCCCTTTGAAGGTGGAAGACACATATTTTACTGCAGAATCAAATGGCATTCTGCTGTCTGCAGCACAGAGGAAACCAAGGAGAATCATGTTCACGCTGCCCCTTGATCCAAGGCCTGCTATGGACTCACAGTCCACCCAGTAAACTGTCCTTCCTTCCACTGTATCCTGGATTACCTTCTCCCTGTCCGGATTTATCCTGTTTCCAATGCATATTCCACTGCTGTTGAGGATATACATGTTGGAGACAGCCTCAGTGGTCTTCAATCCAATCAGGAATTCAGCATCCCCTTCTATGAGTATGGGTGATCTGGCCCCTCCGAATTTAATGTCTGAAACCACACTCCCTCCCCTCTGGGACAGGCCATGAATCTCTGACATCACAGGATCAAGGTTCTCCACCATCAGTACGCTGGAGATTGC
>JAKATR010000016.1 GCA_021818675.1 Thermoplasmata archaeon
TCCTATCAAGTTTCAAAAGGAGTGATCATGGTAACAGATAATTCTAAATTAAAGATTCATGTAACACCAATACGGAGTTACACAGACATTCATGAGCTTTCTACAGCTATAAGCAAAGGTCTCAGCCTCCAGCACAGGAGAATGGTAGCAGAGGAATCTATGGAAGCCGCTGAGCATCTCATAAATTTCTTTGGATACAATGATAGGGTCATAGACAATATGCTTGAACCCGAGGATAGGGATGCGTTCTACACCATGGAAGATATTGGTGTTCTGCAAACAGAGAGAGAGGAAACCACTCTTTTCGATGGCAGGGAGTGGAGGATTCACTACTGGATTCTCAATGTTAAAAAAATAATTGAACTTTCTAATATGAAAATAGATGAAAGAGAACTCATTGCAGATACTGAATTTTCAATATACCAGGAGATCCCTGACGAATACTGGAAACCTAATTAGGAATACAGATGCATATTGCAATTTTAGACCATGAGAAGTGCCATCCTAAAAAATGCCATAGAGAGTGTCAATATTATTGTCCGCCTGTGAGGAGTGGAATAAAAACAATAGATTTTCCTGGTCCTGACACGCAACCGATTATTACTGAATCATTGTGCATAGGATGTGGAATATGCCCAAAAAGGTGTCCATTTGGTGCTATAAAGATTATAGGTATCCCGGACGAATTAAACAGAGACATCATTCACCAGTATGGTTTAAATTCTTTCCGTCTCTATTCCATGCCGGTTCCAGAAAAAAATGCTGTGACAGCAATCCTGGGTTCAAATGGAATGGGAAAGACCACAACCATGAATATATTATCGGGAGTGATTGTTCCAAATTTTGGAGATTATGAATCAAAGCCCGATAAGGATAAGGTTATAGAAAGATATTCAAAATCAATCCTGGGGCAATACTTTAGAGATATTTATGATGGAAAAAGGAAGACCGTGCTCAAAAGTCAGTTCGTGGATCAGATACCGAGAATAGCAAAGGGGACAATAAAAGAAATACTTGAAAAGGCAAATATATCCGGAAAACTGGATGAAGTCGTTCAGGATCTCAATCTGAAAAATTCACTTTCCAAGGATGTCAAATCAGCCTCCGGAGGGGAATTGCAAAAACTTGCCATTGGGACAGCATTCCTCAAAGATGCTGACATTCTTCTCATCGACGAAATGACATCATATCTTGACATTTCCGAACGTTTGAACATTGCAATAAAGATTCAGGAAATGGCTAAGAAGAAGACAGTATTCGTTGTGGAGCACGATCTGGCAATACTAGACTGGATTGCGGATTCAGTCCATCTGGTTTATGGGCAATCGGGAGCATATGGTGTTACAGTAAAACAGAAATCCTCCAGCAAGGCAATAAATGAATTCCTTTCCGGATATCTTCAGGAGGAGAATGTGAGAATAAGGCCATATAGTATAGATTTTGATGAAAAGGGATTTGTCAGAACCCAGGTTTCACCTGAGCTTGTAAGATGGAATAATTTCACTATGAAATTAGGTGATTTCACTCTAGAGGCAAAGGAAGGAAATATAGAGACAAGTTCGGTTATTGGCGTACTCGGCGCGAATGCTCTTGGAAAGACCACATTTGTAAAGGTGCTGGCCGGTGTCACAGAAGCAAAGGAAGCAATTGTGGAACCAAAGGTCAGAATCGCCTATAAACCACAATACATCAGCACGGAATATGAAGGAAATGTGTCTGATCTCATATATGCTACAGTAAAGGAAAGGTTTGAAGATTCATTTCTTAAAGTTGAACTGTTTAAGCCTCTGGAAATAGATTCACTTATGGAACAGAGCGTTTCATCGCTTTCAGGCGGGGAACTTCAAAGACTTTCCATTGCAATAACACTGGCAACCGATGCGGATCTTTATCTGATGGACGAACCTTCTGCCAATCTGGACAGTACCTATAGAATGATCTGTGCAAAAGTCATAAGAAAGATAATGGAATCAAACAGAAAAAGTGCTCTTGTGGTTGATCACGATGTGTATTTCATCGATCTGATTTCTGATTCTTTAATGGTTTTCGGGGGAGAGCCCGGCATCAGAGGTTATACCATGGGGCCCATGAAAATGGAAGACGGAATGAACACTTTCCTGAAGATGGCAAATATCACATTCAGAAGAGACCACAATACCAAAAGACCACGTATTAATAAATTGAACAGCAGTCTTGACAGAGAGCAAAAATATACGGGCAACTATTATTATAAGGGTCACTGAAATGGATCTTGTTCACAGAGAAGGCCTGGCCAGGGTTGCAAAATTTTCTACGCCACACGGAATAATATCAACACCAACCATAATGCCTGTAATAAATCCAAACATTCGCACTATCTCCATTGAAGACATGAAAAAAATGGGCATGGAGGCCATTATTACAAATAGTTACATCATAAGAAGAAATGATAATCTGAGAACTCATGCACTTGAAAAAGGTCTTCATGATTTAATGGGTTTTGACGGTCCAATAATGACTGATTCTGGCACTTTCCAGAGTTATGTTTATGGTGACATAGAATATGGAAATACTGAAATTGTAGATTTTCAGGAGAAAATAGGAAGCGATATATCCACGATTCTTGATATATTTTCAGTTCCGGAAGATACTCATGAAAACGCGGAGAAGGCTGTAAATGAAACTTACAGGAGAATGAATGAGATCTCAGGGGAAAGGAAGACCATAATTGCCGGACCAATTCAGGGATCAATATATAATGATCTGAGAGAGAAAAGTGCAAAACTTATGTCAGGAACCAATGCAGGTTATCTTCCCGTAGGCGGTGTAGTTCCACTTCTGGAACAATACCGGTATGGTAAACTTTGCGAAATTATAATAAATTCAAAGCTCAATGCATCTTTTGATAAGCCCATACACCTCTTTGGAGGAGGGCATCCAATGTTCATGGGCATGGCCGTATTACTTGGTGTTGACATATTTGATTCTGCTTCATATGTAAAATACGCAAGGGATGGAAGATTACTCTTTCAGGAGGGAACAAGGGATTTGAAAGAGATCATGGAGTTTCCAATGTGGAGCCCCATATATGGTAAATACACTGCAAAGGAATTGAGGGATTCTTCCCCGGAAGAGAGAACCAAAGTTCTGGCTCATCATAACCTTTTCACTATTTTCATGGAGTTAAGGGAGATACGGGAGCGAATCTATGAACAGACACTCTGGCAGTATGTTGAGGAAAAGTCCAGAGCTCATCCGGCTCTATTTGCTGCCTTTAAGAGCATATTAAAGTATAAAGAGAAACTTGAACCATTTTTTGAACTCTATAGAAAACCACCATTGTATTATTTTGATGAAAGTTCACAATTTAACCCATATTTTGTGCGATTACAAAAATTCATTTCAGGCAATCCCGGATTCTGTGGGCAAAAAAGCCATGTTCCAGAAGGAGCATGGCAGCCCTCCAGACTTTCTGAGAAATTTATTACAGAGCAGTATGAAAAATCCAGTTCTCCTTATTTCCTGAGATGGATGGGGATTGATGTTCCGGTTGAACTTGAAGAAGCTTATCCGGTTGAACAGGTGATTGACATAGAACATTATATGGAATTTGAATCAGATGAGGTTCCAGAAATTACTCTTTCAGAAAGCGAAAGGATAAGAAATTTTGATCTGGAAAAGTTAAGAACACTTTGCGATTTTCAGTTTGGATATGGAACTGGTAAAGAAGTTTTTCCGGATGAAAGCGAAGTCACCAAATCAAGAGCCACAGGACGTATTAGAACGGTAAGCCTGAATGGAAAGTTTCTCGCAACCATGAGGGCACACGATGGTTTCCTTGGTCTGAATATTGAAGGAGGAAACAGGCTTCTGAAAGCAACGAGATATCCAGCTAATAGGGTAGTTGTAAACGAGGACAGTGCAGATTTCAATGCGAGAGGGTATAACGTTTTTCGTAAATTTGTGATTGATTACGATCCTAACATTATTCCATTAAATGATGTGCTTGTTGTTGATTCAGAAGATAATTTGCTTGCTGTTGGAAAGGCCATGCTTTCCGGAATAGAAATGGCAACTTACAGGGGCGGAATGGTTGTTAGCGTTAATCATCATACCAGAGAGAGATAGCTTATAATTCATGGAATAACTGGACGAGTCAGATTATTTTTAGATCTCAAATATGCATCAATCACGGAGATAAACATAGCTGATATCATTATGGCACCTCCTATTATTGTGTAAATTCCTATCTTGTCATCTACTAAAATATAGGAAAAAATAGCAGCAAAAATGGGCTCGGTAACCAGTACAACGCCCGCTTTCTCCGGTTTTACATAAATGAGTGCTCTGTTAATCAGGAAATAACCCATGATCCCTGCAAAAATAGCTGTAAAGATCAGCGTGAATATTACAAGAGGGGATACGAGATCATAATATATGGTGAACGTAGGTATTGTTATCAATGAAAATACTGATACAGTGAGCATCTGGTAAAAAGTGAATTTCATGGAGTCAATATGAGAAGAGTGCTTGGAAACATAGGCAATCTGAAGAGCATATCCTATGGCACAAATTACAGTTAAGATATTTCCGTATTCCACTGATGATGATCCGGATACCCCGTCCGAGAGGATTATTAATCCTATCATGGCTATTAGAACCGCTGCCCAGTCTATTCTGGAAACCTTACTCTTGAGATAAACATAGGAGAGCAATGGCACTATGACGACATATAGACCTGTAATTATTCCGGAATCTGCTGGGGTAGTAAACTTCAATCCCACAGTTTGAAAGTAGTATCCTACAAACAAAAGGAAGCCCGCAATGATCCCTTCTACTTCTCCTCCCCTTGTTCTCAGTTTCTTTATTCCAACTAGAGGGAGTAATATTATTGACGATATTAGAAATCTTATAAACAGGAAAATTACAGGGGAAATCAATTGAAGGGAAAGATTTATGAGTGGAAATGTAAGGCCCCATGAGATTGTTGCCAGCAAAAGCAAGAGGATATAGAACAGGCCTTTAGACTCCATTTTTCATCACGCTCCATTCAAAGAAATTCTCCTTTGTTTTAAGTTATAATTTAAATGATGGTTATTTCTTCTAAATATATCTACATTTTAGGTTATGGTTTCTGTTATCCATATCGAAGCTGAAAACAAATAATACTGTTCAGAATATTATTGCTAGAAGGATTGTGCTTCAAGAAATCTTTTACGCAATGCAATAACTTCTATTGTATCCTCAATCACTTAATACCCAATAATCTCTATTAAAAATTATTATATAGCCTCATTTATCCATATAATCATAGATCTTTCGCATTTTCTCTTCAATTTGTCAGGCAACGGTATTTTTTCTTCTAGGGAGCAATATATGCGAAATTAATAATGGATTTCTCAATAAAAGTGACACAACTACCCTTGAGGGGAAGTCTATGTCCCCAACTCTGTTGATGACTTTCATATTTTCATCCTTCGAAATAACTTCATATAGCTTATTGAAAGAATAATCTGTTATCTTTGAGAATAACTTCTGAATAATGAGATCAACTTTTAATTCCCTCCCTATTTCTGATTTCCACATCCTTTCATATTGAGACAGGTGTCTCTCTGAAAGATCATTGTTTTCGAGTGCAGTTTCAAGGGTATTGGCAGCCTTAGAACCTGATAAAATGCCGGTATAAATTCC
>JAKATR010000037.1 GCA_021818675.1 Thermoplasmata archaeon
TGAAACCAAGTCTTCATCTCCATTTTAAAAACAATGCTGTTCTAGTCATGGGCATCTTAGTTCAAATAGATTGCCTAAGGTGTAAGTGGCATCTGGAAAAAATGACCGGAATTATCAAGCAATTATATTATGACGCCGAGGGAGAGACGACTCCTCATTTTGTATTCACAATTGACTTGTCAAATTTCTATAGAAAACTAGCCTGATCTCCCTGCTTTTACCACCACGATACCTTTTCAAGTGCTTCAAGAATGTCCTTCTGCTTCCTTGTCCTCTCCAGCTCGCTGATATTGCCATTTGCATCCTCAACAACATGCAGCTTCTCCAGTGAATACTTCTTCATCAGGCCTGATGAGATCATTTCCCTCATGAGCGCTGTCCTTATTATGAGCGATATGAAGAATATGAACAGCATGCCCCTGATTGTTTATTCCTTCCTGACCCTCATGGGGAATATGTCCAGATCGGTCTGCAGTATGCGGAATGCCTTCTCAATGCTGTCCTTTCTCACAATATTGCCATTCTCATCCAGTGTTGTGCACACAATACTTTTTGCCGATATATCCATTCCAGTATACGTGGGATCATCTCCTAACATACGGTGATCCCACAATAACAACCGACGGATGTTAATTTTCCCTATTCCGGGCTCTTAAGCATCCCATCACACTCATACAAGTACATTGATTATAATATTAGAAAATCGAAAGTGTAAAGATTATATTGATAAGTTCCAATATAGGGAATATTGATGTTCAGCAACAAAAAACAAATCGTCACTAGATAATGGGAAGGTCATAGTTGCTTTCAAAAATGTTAATCTCTCTGAAATCAGTTAGGTGCCGGGCTAACGCTTCCAAGGAGAAGTCTTATATATAATATTTGGAATTGCAAATAGAATCCTGTGCTGAAAGGTCTTCCTTTCTTTATTACTATAAACGTCGAGATCGTTTCTACTCTGGTGACTGGTTTACTGATTTACAATGTGCAGCCCGGGTCAAACAAAAAAGAAGATTTACTCATGTCAAAATTAGAAGATACAAAATCCAACCTGCATGAACGGCTTGATACCCTATGGGCAATAATAAAAAGGATAACAAACGATTTAATCTCTGCCTTTAACAGAGACTCAAATCCACTGGCAGGAGGGATAAAGGATGAAGTAATGCATTCGCTCTTTGTTTTTCCTAAACTTGGTAAAGTGAAGAAATTAACTGCCATTTTAAAGCCCTTTGAACCAGAATCAGAGGCTACAATAACATTATTGTTAAGCGAAATAGCCGAACTAAAGAATTTTTTGCTAGAAGCGAAAAAAAATCCAAATTATGCTGTGTTATCTAATATTAATGAAGTCGCTTCTAAGATTGCAGGATCTATTAATTTGCTAAGCAGATTAGGCTTTGTAGATTTAGAAATAGCAAGGACTGTTGTTGGGTATGATGAAGTTAAGGAATGGGGATGGAGTCCTTCACGTTTGCTCAAAGAACTTATTCAGCTTGACAACGATACTATGCGAGTAGATGGCCACAAAGGAAAACTACCAAAAAGCATGGAAGGGGATATTAGGCAGTGGGTTGACGTGTTTTCGTATTTCCCTTATTCCTGGAAACTATTAATACAGGGGCGCGAAAATATAGTGGGATATTGGCATTTTGTTGTTCTCTCACCACATGATTTTGCATTGGCAGCTAAGGGCGAACTCCTGGATTCCCATATTACTGCAGATAAAGTCATAAATATTACTACTCCTGGTATATATAATATATATATTGTATCCATCGCCCTTAGAAAAGGGTTCAGAACTCATACTGATAAGGAACTCCTTCTTAAGTCGTTCTACAAGTTGATCATAGAAATGGCTCATAATAAGATATTCATAAGACACATCATCACTGATGCATACACCGAGGAGGGAGAGAGATTTTTCCAAAAGCTCGGAATGGAGAAACTGTGCAAGCACAAGGTACATGGAACTATCTATATGCGAAGTCTTTATCCACTTCGTTCGGAAGATAGATTTTATGGTTGCGAAGACACAATAAGGGAATTATACGAATCAGAGTTTCATTCTAACCAATTCCATTAAATAGGGTGTCCAACAAACTCCTCTATAGATTCAAACAGGAAAGGAACAATTTTTATAATGTCTGACCTATGGCCCAATGCATGGAAATTGTTGAGATGTTTGCAAACTCACAGTTCCTAGATCAGTTTTATGAACTTTACCAGAAAATGTTTGTGGATGAAAATGAAAGAGAAAGCAAGGAAAACATCATAAAATATTTATCTCTTAAAGACAGCCTTTTCTACGGAGGCAACTCTTACCATATATTCTGTTCAATGGAAGAGAAAATAATTACAGGGTTTCTTGTTGGAGACTACTACAGCGAACCAAATTCAGGTGTCATAGAATTCATAGCGGTTTGTCCAGATTTCAGAAACAGGCACATTGCGAAGAAACTTATAGATCATTTTATTTCAACAATCAGGACAGATGGCAAAAGGGATGTAGATGGGATATTTTGTGAAGTCGACACAAAGGAGTTGTCTGTCTCAGACAACCCAGATCTAACCTCCTTGATATTTTGGAAAAACCTTGGTTTTGGAGTGGTTGAGATAGACTATGTTCAACCTGCCCTAGGTCCTGGAAAAAGATCTGTCAACGATCTGGTTCTCTTGTATAAAGATCTGGCTGGAAACGGTCTTGAGGCATCTCAACTTCTCTCATTTGTTAGATCATACATGAAGTATGCTATGTCAATCGATGCTCCAGAAAACAAGAAGGAATATCAAACGATAGAAAGCCATCTAAATCACAGGAAGTTTATCACCATCTTGACTATGGATCACTACATCAAAACCAGCATTAGTCACTTTCTTAACCCCGCTTTGGACTATATAGTTACGTTTCCTCTTATGTCACTCAGCGGATTAGTTGGTGAAGCTGAAGAACTATCATTGACAAGAGCAACTGAACTTGCAACTCAAGTTCTTAGAGAAGTCACCTCTCTCTCATATTTTAGCGGAGTCTCAATTGAGATTCAAAAGGGTGATGGAACACCGATTCAAATCCTGGGTGAGGAAGATTTTATTCTCAGAATGAGAGACAAGCGCGAGAGTTACATTAGCGGTGAATACCTGAAAAGTAAGATGTCAATAAAAGGCGTGCTCAAACCAAAGGAACATTTGTCATTGAAAGTCGAACTTCCTTCCGGAGTAGCTGTAGGTACTAAACTGCATATCTGGATAGATATAGATCACCTTGGCATGGCATCGCTTCACTTTATTGTCTTTTTCGACGGTTATTATAGTACAAGGGAGATGGTTGCGCTGATGGATGCCGGTAAGGTCACAATTTTTGATCAGGACTATACTGAACCATTTGCCGATTTTGTGGGAAAAATATCAGACTTGCTTAATACTGCCGGAACGAAAAACTTTGGAGAAGTGAGAAGAGTAAAACCAGAAATTTATCCCCTTTCATTTTCAGCCACGAACAGGCAGTTTGAAAGGATAAAGGTGCACATTTATGCAATAATAAACCAAGATTCTTCGTATAACTACGCAAGCTCCAGATATATCCGGAAATTTTTTGATGAGGATCAAAGTGCTGTTGATACAGTATTCTCTCATTATGGCAGAAAGGCTGCGGCCGTCATATTTGGGGAGGAGGGAGCTGGGATCTTCGAGGCAGTCACAGGATACAAAGCGACTGAAATCGAGTCGGCCAACCCGGCTGATTTCATGGAAAAAGTGAGGATGACTATATTGAACGAATATATTTCTGAGGTAACAGCGTTGTTGCACGAAAGACTTTACCTAAAGGGGCTAGAATTTATCCTTTCAAAGGGAGATGTGACAATGAACGGAAATGAAAAAAAGATGCTTAAGTACCTTGCAGATATTGAAAAACTCTTCTACACAGGTCTAGAGGAGTTCAGAGGACTATCCCTTTATTCATACACGGAACTTGATTTTGCGCTGAAGCAAGCACGATCAGACATGGGAATTAAAGAGCAACTTGAGGCTACCATTGCGGGCATCGGATCTCTTTCCAAGAAAGCCGAACTGCTGTATCGTATAAGGAACGACTCAAACACAGTTCTGCTTTCATACCTTCTGACTCTTTTTACTGCCTCAGCCCTAACAGTTTCCCTCATAAATTTTATTATCCCTCCAACGGCATCATTGCTTGAAAAGATTCTATTCATATTTGTGCTTCCCATAGTTGCGATCATCATTTTGTATGCTTTTACTATCATACGAAGGAAGTAAAACCTATGAAAAAAGGTAGTATAGTAGTTCCACTTGGAGTCGCTTTAATATCTTCGTTTATATACGGCGTCTGGAATGTACTGTCTTACAGTTTAGTTAAATTCTTGCCTGGAAATATACTGATATCGCTCTTTCTCATGATGGGTTTCGGTGCAGTTCTTTCTCTTCTCTATTTGTTTGCAGCATCTATAAAGAATGGAAAGTCTATGACCTTAGAATTCATAAAATATCCTGTAGTTAGCGGGTGTCTTTTTGCCCTGGGAAATATAATCTTCTTTTCTATGATAAGAGTTGAGGTACTTCCAATAGTGGCTGCAATTGTATATAGCAATCTCATAATATTCTCATTAATCTTGATCAAGGGCAAAGGCTCACGCATATCATTTCGATATGTTCTCGGAACTGTAATAGCCGTCCTCGGTCTTGCCTTTATAGAGTTATTGAACACGGGAAAAATTGTAATTAATTTGCTGTTGATAGAGCAGTCAATTCTTTTAGTAATTCTTTATGCTTTTGGCTCCTACTTTATTTATAAGAGCTCACTTAGCAAGGAAAAGGCTGAAAATAGCATATTTCTGATATTCCTGACCGAAACCGCTGTTATAGGCGCAATTGCCCTAGTTTATGGCGGTTTTAGGGGGCTGACAGGTTTTTCTGGATCTTATATTTTTGAGGTTATTATAACTGGTGCCGTTCTCATGCTTGCTGTAATACTGGAATTCAAATCCTTTTTCATTATAAGCCAGTACAAGACTAAATTTATCAATATGATCAATATTTTTCTTAATTTTGAAACCATTTGGGTACTAATTTTCTCAATCCTATTTTTCTCCGTATCTTCACTAGGGATCATAATAGGGGTCGTAATAACATCATTTGGAATATGGTTAGTCTCTGCCTCTTGACGCAATGCTTATTATTGCGCTGGGATAGAATCATTGTGTTTTCCGAAAAACCTCACCCTATATCTTCTTTCATGACCTTATGGTCGAATGTCACGAATCTGCTGCAGACAGGACTATCTGAACTTTACATGGAAACAGAAAGTCATGGCGATCATCCGTCCGACATATCAATTCTCATCGATTTTGAAAATACCAGGCCAATATTGGTAGACATTTATGAAATAGTGAAGAAAAATCAGACTTAAACACCAAAATCCTAAAAAGTTTCAAAACAAGTCAAAGTATAACAAATTGTAAGCGCCGAGGGAGAGATTCGAACTCCCGATCCACAAGGGAACCAGATCTCAAGTCTGGCGCCGTACCGCTGGGCCACCTCGGCAGAAAATGCTATTTATCTTCTTAACCTGCCGTTTGATCTTATGGA
>JAKATR010000092.1:0-26051 GCA_021818675.1 Thermoplasmata archaeon
TATTTAGCAAACTCACGATATCATCACATCTCCATCCTCATCCTCTTTACTTTCCTGTTCATTCTTTGGTTCCATGGTGTCCTGTTTTTGAATCTGAGTGGGACTAATTTCTGGCCTTTTTCCATCTTTCATAACATCCAGATATACCTCGAGTGATTCAAGGTTCTTTTCGATCTCCTTTCCTTCCATTAAGGAAGATTTACTGGCTTGTTGCAGAGCGTTCAGATTTTTCTTATTTTTCATCAGAGAATTTATTTTTTTAATAAACGTTCCTCCATTTGACAGGTCCTGAATAGCAGATACGGCTGAAAGGAATTTATATCTTAGATAAAGATCGGAAAAGCTTTTCTCAGATACACTTAACTGATCGTTTGCCCTCCCAAGTTTTATCGTGTCCATATTATTGTTGGCCGTTTTGATCTTGTTAATTTCAGCCTTTAATGACTCTATCCGATCCGATTCTATACTCATCATTACATAGGCATCCTGCATCGTTTTCTTAACAAGTTTCATTCCCTTCTTACCGAGAAATTTTTTTGAACCATATTTTGTCCATAAACCTGCAATATTTAGTGTCCATTCATCTTTAAAATTCTCAGCTGGACGGTTTTTCATCATTTTTTTTAATATATCGTCTACATCCGAAGCCATGTTATACCTCTAGTTGTTGGCAAACTTTTCCTTCCATTTCTCATATTCATACAATGACTGCTGATCGGAAACTGGTTTTACCCTTGCAAGAGCATATTCAAAGTCTTCCTGAAGAAGATCGGTAACTGCATATTTCATACCATTTGAATTATTCAGGACAAGTGAGTCCACCTTTTGCATAAGATCAATATTGGACCTTCTCAACATATTTCGAATTGTTTCAGAGCAAACATAGAACAGATCTCTTCCTGAAAAGTTTTCAGTATTTCGCGCAATTTTCATGAGATCTGCCTTAACGTGATACCCCTTCATTTCCGTATTTATTTCAAGAATCTTAGCCCTTGTACTGACCTCTGGAAGTCCAATAAATATCTTCTTTTCGAATCTTGAAAGAATTGCTTCATCTAGGTCCCACGGTACGTTCGTTGCAGCAATGGTCATAACGAATTCGTCACCTGTCCCAAAACCATCAAGCTGTCCCAAAAATTGCTGAAGAATTGCACCTGTACTCTTATTTCCGTCGTCTCGCTTTTTTACCAGAGATTCAATTTCATCCAAGAAAACGACTGAAGGCGAATGCTCCCTGGCTACTTCATACAGAGCGCTAACAATTCTTTCCGAGTCTCCTACATATCTGGAAAGCAATTCAGATATTGTCACGTTAAAAAAAGTAGCTCGTATATTTGTGCTTATTGCCTTTGCAATAGTCGTTTTTCCTGTTCCCGGGGGACCGAATAATAAAATATTTCTAAGTTTTGGAACCTTCACGTTTTTGCTTGGGGAGGCCAGTGCAAAAAAGACCGCCTCTTTAATTATTGTCTTTTCTTCTTCAAGACCTCCAATTTCATCCCATTTTACATCAGATTTAGATATAAGGGCTTCAATCCTTGACTTGAATTCATCCTCCATCTTACTGATTAATCCTGAATCACGTTTTGTTGTCGTCTTTTTATTAGAATAAGTTGCTTGTCCATCTTCAAGACTAATCTTTTTTTCGTTCCACTTGCCCACAAGATCAAGATATCTTTCAGAATCCTTCTTATCTACTTTAGCCAGAAGTCTCAGGTTTCCCATAATGGAATCAATATATGCTATTGCTTTCTTATTATTACCCTTTAATTCAGCTTCTTCCTCACTTTTAATGTCCGATGTAACTACCTTCTTTATATTTTCAATAGTAAGGTAATCAGCATCCATAAAAATCACTCCTTATTCTCAGCAGGTTCTTTCTGATCCTTGGAGGATTCTTCCTTTGTTTTTGTTGGAGATAAATTCTCCCGGTTTTTATCCATTTCTCTAAAAATGTTCATATACTTACTTTCTTCGGCATTGTCCTCTTCGTCCAGAGATGAGACGTCATCTATGTTTGAAAGAAGATTTTCCCTTTTTCTCTCATTTAGCTTCTCTTCGGATTTTGTCTGAACAAGAAGAGATTTGAGCTCTTCAGGGTTAATACCACTTATGATTTTCTCCGCAGTATCCTGACTGGTGGTTTTAGCCCGTTTTACCTCATTGAGGATTCGAACGGTATCCCGGTAAGATTTCATCCTTCTATCTATTCCCGCTATATCTTTCTCTATGAATTCAAGTTCATGTGCTAAATTTCTTCGTTTTGAATCGGATGCATCAACCCCCTGTTTAAAAAGTTCATCATATTTTGCTTTTTTTCTATCTCTTTCCTTTTCGAGTATAGTAAGGTTTGATTCAGCTTCCATTACAAGTTTATCAACATTTTCGGGGGACATTGATTTAATATCAGTTCCTTTATTTCTATTGAGTATTTTCATTATTATCACCATACTAACGTTAAAGTGAATATAAATTTTTATGGTTCAGCCTTTGATATAACCAATGGCAAAACCTACTATGAAAAGTGCCAGAGTGATTCCAATTGCTCCAATATTGGAAAAAGGTATGATCTGATTAATGTTCTGTAACACATATAATATATGATCTTTAACGTTAGTTTCAAAAGAAGAAAGTGAAGATTTTGGAAGTACAGAATAATTTATGTATTCTCCCAGCAACACAGCAAGTACGATTAATAACACCGACCAAACTCCTTTTTTAATACCTAGACCAAAAAGTAATCCATCTGCAAAGATTAAAGCAAGTTCAACCAATGGATTGGAGAGAAGAGAACTTAAATCCATAGTATATAATACTATTGACTAATTAAAGACTTTTGATTCTATTACACCAATCTTTATAAAAATTTTTTAATTAAAAACATAGATGTCAAGAATTTGATCGTTGAATACAACATTGGAGGAAGTTATATTTCCGTAATACATTTTAAATTGTATCGTAACACCATTTCTTCTTTCTTTGCAATTATAAATTGAGAACGATACTTAATCATCCTCTACGAACCTGTCTCTGCCATAACCAATACTACATTTGCGATACCATATTCTGCACAATTGGTTTTGCAAACAAAAAATTTCTTATAGTCTGCAGTGTAAATAATATTACACGACACTCATTCGAAGACTGGCTGCAATGGATATGTTCGGTTCCTCAAGTATAGTTTAGTATGTTAGTGATTATGACTTTCTATCCAATTCAAATTTCATGTACTTCTCTATAATATTTTTATGTATCGAGGGTTTGATTTCCTTAAGCGCATCTAGAAAGGTATCCATGGTAACAATTTCATTTTGTTTTCCCTCAATAGATTTCATAAATGCTTTTTGTGAAGAATATCTGCAAAGAAATTCTATATCGGCCGCGCTGTAACCTTCTGTGAGCTCTCCGATTTTCTCATAATTAATTTCTCCCTTTCTAACAACATTATTCATATATAGACGTACTATTTCTGATCTGGATTTTTTATCAGGTGGCGGTATATATATTAGCCTATCAAATCTGCCAGGTCTTGTTACCGCAGGATCCAGCTGCCATGGGACATTTGTTGCTCCCAGAATCAAAACAGGCTTAGTTGGGTCATTTTTAAAGCCCCCCATTTCATTGAGAAATTGCGAAACGCCCCTTCTTGAGGCATCACTTGTTGTTTGATCTCTGGAAGGAAATAGACTATCAATCTCATCAAAGAAAAGTATGGCAGGAGAAAGCATTTTTGCTGCCTTGAACATTGACGTTATATTTTTTTCAAAATTCCCGAACCATTGGCTAAAAAGGGATGATGGATTAACATATATAAAATTCATGTTGACTTCTTTGGCGAGGGCCCTAACTATGAAAGTCTTACCGTTTCCCGGGGGTCCAAATAAGAGAAGACCTCCACTCATGTTTATATTGAATTCCTTTGCAAGATCAGGGAATTTAATAGGATATATAACCTTGGTAAACAACTCCTTTTTTAGGTCATCCATTCCAACAACCTGATTAAGTGTTGGTCCCTCTCCTTGAGAAACGGCCAAACCGAGTTCACCAAGAATAGATAACGCATCGTTTCTTTGATTTTCATTATCCATTTTTTCTCTCTTTGGTACACCCATCTTTTTGATTGCATTGTCAAGAGACTGTATCTGTCTCTTTAAAACCTCCTGCTGAATTATGTCTACACTTTTTGTTTGGGCTTTTAAAATTTTTATGGATTCCTCATAACATTGGACTGCCTTTTCCTTCTGTCCTGCGGATTCGAATTCGAGGCCCTCTCTTAATAGCGCTCCTAAATTTTTTCCATCGGTCATTGCCAAACACCTGAATTATCTGAAGTTTCCTTTTCAAAATTGCTACTGAGAAAAGAGAGAAAAATACCATTTTTCATTGCAATGTATTTTGAAAATTTCACGTTTAATTCAGACAACAAGGAAACGAGTTTTTTTAGATCTATATCTTGAGTTGTGTAATTTATAGAGTTTGGATTTACTGGGTTAAATCCTAAATTTCTTCCAAGAATTCCCTCTCGAAAATTAAACACTTCCTCTATTGATTTAATATATCGGAGAAATACTTCATGTACTCCCGTTAGATCAACGGCATTTTCTGCGTTTGTTTTAGAATCAATTTTGGTGACGTTATTTTTCAATATAAGATTTTGAATCTCATCTTCGTTCAGCGGAAGAAAAGATAATTGCGATGTTGTCCTTAGAAAATCTACAACAAGTTCCTCAGCCGGAACATTGAACATTTCGTATTTCATTTCTTTATACATTTCAATATTGCCAAGCACTTGACCTGTTGCCAGAAAAGCGGTAAACAATGAAGCTGTATTTCCAGATACTATCATTTTTAATGAATATTTCTGGCTTAGAACTCTCATCTTCAGTAAGGAAGTTCTTGAAAACTTAGCTCCCCCATGTAAAATTAATAAAAGTTCTGGCACTTCTCCGTGCTGATCTCTTTCTTTTATAGCCATTTGCTCCATATGATTAAATGCAAGGTCTATTGATCTTTCATCAGGGGGGCGAAACATGTCTGAGAGCAGAACTATAATTTTGCTTCCTGTAAGAATTTCTACCTCTGAAATCAAAGCACTTATCTGACCAATTTCCGGAAATGCCATCATTTGTTTTATCATTATTTGTTATTAAAATTTATCTTTAATCTATAAATTAAACATCTTCGATTTAATATTGTAAAATGACACCAGTAAATAATTGGTTAAAGATGAATTTTTACAGAGTCATGAAATCACTTAGAGCGTTTTGTCCATTAAATGGACCGAAATCTGACAAATAAAGTGCTATTTATTCCATGCTTTCACCGTGTCTCGGTCTTTTCAGCTTACTTGGTCATTTCTCCTGTTTTGAGAGCTTCATATCTTTACTTCAGAAAAGAATTGTAATAGGATTAGAAATAGTCTGGAAGAAAATTATTCCGGCATTACTCTCTTTATCATGTGCTCAGGTAAAAGATCACTCTGCATGATTACTACGATAATTAAATAGGATATTCCACTATGTTGTTTGTTCCTTAATATTCGGAATTAATAGCGGAAGCAGTTTAAGAATGCGAATTCATTTAAATAGCCAAGGAGTAAAAATATGAAAGCTTTAATCTTTATGATTGAAACAGGCTTAATACTTTTATAGAACTATTTCATGTTATGACATGTCTGGACACAAATTTGAATTAACCCTGGATAGTCTTCTGAGAACATCTGTTGAACGAAATCCAGATCAGGAAATCGTTTATTCTGATAAGAAAAGGTTTACTTATTCTGAGTTTCAAGACAGAGTGTTACGTTTAACAAGAGGACTAATCCACCTAGGTGTAAAGGAAGGAGACAGAGTAGGTGTCATAGATTGGGATTCATGGGTTTTTCTCGAGGCATTCTATGCTGTTCCAATGTCTGGTGCTACACTTCACACAGTAAACATAAGGTACCCTCCGGAACTCATATATTATACAATGCAGCAGGCTCAGGATAAAATTGTAATTATCCGGGACGAATTTGTGCCTATCATTGAAAAATTCCGGGAAATGTTCAGCTTTGTCAAACACTGGATTATTTACAGTGAAAATGGAGAAATTTTGAAAAATACCCTTGAAAACGTACATGATTACCAGAAAATAATATCGGCAAGTTATAACGAAAAAATTCCCGTTTTATCAGAAGATCAAAGGGCCACCCTCTTTTACACCTCTGGCACAACAGGTATGCCAAAAGGGGTGTATTTTACACACAGGCAGATCGTGCTTCATGCAATGGTCCTCGCCATGAATATTGCTGATGAACCGGGCAACATAAAATCCAATGATGTTTTTATGCCCCTCGTTCCGATGTTTCATGTACATTCTTGGGGTATGCCTCAGTTAATCCTGCTCAAAGGAATGAAATATGTATTGCCAGGTAAATACGATTTCGAGAAAATACCTGAAATAATGAGCAAAGAAAAGGTCAGTGTTTCTGCAATGGTACCTTCAATTCTTACAATGATACTTGCAAATCCAAGGTCCAAAGAATTAATCTCTCCTCTTAATTTAAGAACTATAATCGGTGGAGCTGCATTACCCAAGGGACTTTATGATCGTGCTAAAGAGCTAAACATACTTTCGATGGCAGGTTATGGTATGTCCGAAACAGCACCAGTTCTTACACTTGCTACCTACAACCAAAAGGTTCTGGATTTACCTGAAGAGGAAAGAGAGAAGTTTAACATAAGTACAGGATTTGCAGTACCATTTGTTGAAATTAAGCTTAAAGGAAAAAATGGGGAATTTGTTCCACATGATGGGAAGTCAATTGGAGAGATTGTGATCAGATCTCCGTGGGCGACAGAAGGCTATTATCAGGATGAAGAAAAAACTGCAAGTTTATGGAAAGGCAACTGGCTCAATACAGGAGACCTTGCTGTTATGGATACCTTTGGCAGTCTGCACATCGTTGACAGGGAAAAAGATGCAGTTAAATCTGGGGGAGAATTTATTCCGTCTCTGTTAATTGAGGACGTTATAAGCACATTCCCGGGTGTCAGGGAGGTAGCAGTGGTTGGCAGACCAGACCCCAAATGGGAAGAGAGACCTGTAGCCTTTATATCAGGACTTAAGGAAGTTAATAATGCTGAAATGCTTGATCATTTAAAGCAATATGTTGAATCTGGGAGAATAGCAAAATTCTGGATTCCAGATGAATTTATCGTCATCGATGATTTTCCCAGGACAAGCACCAATAAAGTTGATAAAAAGGTCTTGAGAGAAAGATTTTCTAAATAAATTAATTATTAAACACTTCCTTATCTTCGCTCTTTGCCCTATTTTTTCTGAATTTGATTGGGCCATTTATTTTATGGAATAGCATCACTAAGAAAATTAATGCAGGTATTGCTGGAATCCACATCAACAAAGGATAAAGGAGATTATCTGGCGAAGATTGTGTCGTTTCAAAATATATTTCAACCGATTCAAAAATAGCTGCTACTTCGAGTTCCACTGCAACAAATCCGTACAAAAGAAGAGATTTGAGTAAACGATTCTTGAGTTTTTCCTTACCATCTTTTATCTTTATTAGTGCATAAGTTAAATAAAGACTGATAGAAACTGCTACAGCATAGGCAGGAAGTTCTAGCCAGGAATGGGGAAAAAACATAAGAGATATAAATACAAAAAGACCTGATATGTTGTAAGAACCACCCTCAAGTGAGATTATTAATGCTGTGGCAAATCCTGAAGCGAGATAAAAAAATGGACCGATGATTGGAATAACCTCTATACTTGCAACTCTGAAGTTGTTCAGAAATATATCCAGAAACATCACGGGTATGCTCTGTGAGGTAATGGAAGACTGCTCCGATTTAAATGAAGAAAGAAGCGTTGGATCCTTAAATGGAATGGATGAAACCACTACATAAATGATAAATTCCAATATTAACAAAATAAAGAAATAATTGTGAATTTGTCTTTTATCAAGAGAAATAATCTCTTCTTCCATATTCCTTTATATTTTTATTATATTTAATGTTCTCAAAATTGAAAATATAATGAGATATAAAAATTTAGAGTGGAAAATCGCCGTCTCCAAAATCTTTTTTCCAGTCATCCAGAAATCTCTTCAAACCTTCGTCAGTTTTTGGGTGAGATGTAAGCTTTGATACAACCTCAAAAGGCATTGTTACAACATCAGCACCAATAATTGCAGATCTGAGCACATGAACCGGGTTCCTTATGGATGCCACCAGGATTTTTGTTTTAATATTATAGTTGATAAAGATTGTCTTGATCTCATCAATTATGGACATTCCGTCTTCACCTATATCATCAAGTCTTCCCACAAAAGGTGATACATATTCAGCTCCCGCTTTTGCTGCGAAGAGTGCCTGCAAAGGATTGAAGATCAATGTGCAGTTAACCGGAATTCTCTTTTCTGTAAGAGTTTTAATTGTTTTCAAGCCTGGAAGAGTCATTGGTATTTTTACCACAGCGTTATCGGCAAGTGCACCAATTCTAAGGGCCTGTTTTAGCATTCCATCATAATCTGTTGCCACAACTTCCACACTAACTGGACCAGGGGTTTCTTTCAATATCTGGGCAACAAGTTCCTTAAAACTGATTCCTTTTGCCAGCTCCTTAGCTGCCAAAGATGGATTTGTTGTTACTCCATCTAGTAAACCCCAGTCTCTGACCTTCTTAATCTCATCTACATTTGCTGTATCCAAGAATATTTTCATTTCTTATCCTCCCTGAAACATTCCAATCCTAATTTAACTATGTCTTGTACGCCCATATGGAAGTAATCAAACAGTTCCCATGACTTCCCTGATTTTCCAAAAGTATCTCTCATCCCTAATCTTTTTACTATGGCAGGATATTCCTCTGATACTACCTCACAAACTCTGCTTCCAATCCCGTTATAAATCGAATGCTCTTCGGCCGTGACTATTTTTCCAGTCTCCCTTGCAGCTTTTATGATCGCTTCCCTATCTATTGGTTTAACAGTTGAAAGATTGACCACCCTCGCATCAACGGCGTGTGTTCTTAACTCCTCAGCGGCTTTTAGAGAATATGATACCATTACACCATTGGCGAATATAGTCAGGTCTTTTCCATCCCTGAAAGTTACTGATTTTCCTTCTTTGAATTTATAATCTGGTTCATTCAGCACTGGGAATTTTTCTCTGGAAAGCCGAACGTAATAAGGAGTGGTTGTTTCTTCTGTGAGGTATTCCAGAACACTCTTTGTTTCAACTGAATCAACAGGTACTATAACCTTCATATTTGGGAGTCCGGACATTATGCCAACGTCCTCCACGATTTGATGTGTGGCACCATCTTCTCCAACAGTTATTCCCGCATGAGTGACCACAAATTTTACATTTACATTATTATAACATATTGATTGCCTGATCTGCTCATATGTCCTCATGAGGAATACTGCAAATGTGGAAACAAAGACTCTTTTACCGCTTAGGGCTAAGCCTGCTGCTGATGAAACCATTGATTGCTCAGATATCCCCATATTAAAAAAACGATCTGGGAATTTCTTTCCAAAGGTCGCAGTCTTGGTGGATGAGGATAAATCGGCATCGAGCACAACAATGTCCGGGTATTTTTCACCCAATTTAACAAGCATTTCGCCGTATTTTTCCCTTAGACTTTCTGAGGTCATGGTTTCAACTCCTTAATATCATTAAGTGCCTTTTCATATTCAGCTTGATCAGAAGGCGGAGACCCATGATATTTGGGATTGTTTTCCATATATGAGACACCCTTTCCCTTTACTGTGTTAGCGATAATAAGGGATGGACCATTTCTACTGCTTTTAGCCTTTTCCAGAGTTTCAGTTATCTCGTGAATATTATGGCCGTCAATTTCATAAACATTCCATCCGAAAGCCCTTACTTTGGCTCCAATATCTCCCATTGGCATTATATCCTTTGTAAACCCATCCAATTGTACGTTATTTTTATCCAGTATAACTATTAAATTAGAAAGTGAATATTTGAATCCTGCCATAAAAGATTCCCATATACTTCCCTCCTCGATTTCTCCGTCACCGATAATCGCATATACTTTATAATTTGCTTTGTCAATTTTTCCCGCCAGAGCCATCCCCACAGCAACACCCAGACCCTGCCCTAGTGATCCTGTTGATGATTCAACACCGGGAACGCCACGGTGCACATGTCCTTCAAGCTTAGAATTAAGTTTTCTGAAGCCCATTAACAGCTCTCTGGGGAAAAAACCTCTAAGTGAAAGTATGGAATAGAGTGCAGGGGAAGCATGACCTTTACTCATAACCAGACGATCTCTATTAGGATCATTTGGATTTGTAGGATCGATGTTCATTTCCCTGAAATAAAGAGCTGCCAGCACATCGATAATACTCAGGGAACCACCCGGGTGACCACTATTTGCTGAATATACCATTTCAATGATAAGTTTTCTTGCCTCTCTTGCTTTCTCAGATATCATGAGGTCCGTAGGATTAGCCACTTGAAAAACCCCCATGTTTGCTTTTTAGCCATATATTCATTTCCATACGATATTTCAGTGTAAATTAAAACATTTTGATAGAATTATGGGAAAAAAATATACAATCACTTTTTGATCTGTATCTTAAGAAATGCTATCGATATCTGCCCCAAAGCCCCTGCCCTGCTGGGGAGTTACATCAAACTTAGTCCTAACACCAGTTGCAAGAACCATAATCTGTATTTTTCCATTTAATTGCTGATCAAGACTGGTCCCCATAATTATTTCTGCTTTCTCGCCAACCTTTTTTTTAATAATATCGAGAGCTCCGGCGGCCTCATCAAGCATTAGATCCTTTCCGCCCTGAATGCTCACTATAACCGCCTTTGATGTTGAAAGATCAACGTCCAGGAATGGAGAATTTATTGCCTGTTCAGTTGCGTCTGTTATCCTTTGACCAATAGGTGCAGAGGAAAGTCCCAGCCCGAACATTGCCATCCCGGAATCCTTTGTTACTCGTACAAGATCATTAAAGTCCAGATTTATCAATCCGGGTTTAGTTATTAGATCTGATATTCCGGAAATGGCTTTCATAATAATTTCATCTGCAAGCTTAAAAGCCTTCTGGATTGGCACATCTGGAACAAGTTCGAGTAGTTTATCATTTGGAATAACTATGACACAGTCAGAATAATATAGCAGTTTTTCAAGGCCTTCCTTTGCATTTAGTGTCCTTTTTTCCCCTTCATCGGTGAACGGCCATGTAACTACGGAAATAGTAAGTATTCCTGCCTTCTTCGCCTTACTGGCTATATAAGGACCAGAGCCCGTACCTGTACCTCCTCCAAGTCCAGTTGTAATAAACGCGATGCTTGTCCCATCTATGAACTTTTGAATATCTCTTTCTGACTCCTTTGCTGCCTCTTCGCCAACTTTAGGATCAGCTCCTGAACCTCGACCCTTTGTCAGGTTTCTTCCAAGTATGACTTTATTGTGCGCAGCAATCATTCTTAAATGTGCCGCATCAGTATTCAAAGCTATAAGCCGAACTTTGGTACTTAATGGATCTCTCATTATTCTGTTTATGGTATTTGACCCAGCCCCTCCAGCTCCAAAAAGTTTAATCTTAACTTTTCTCTCTTCAATAAACTTCAGGAGTTCCTCATCCGAAGTATTGATTTCATTATCCATATCTGATTCAAAGGAGTTGGACATTGTCTGAATAATCGCTTTGGCGTATTAAATCTTTTTAGCCACTATATTTCAGAAGCATTATTTATGATATTTATAACCCAGAATTAATTTCCTGGAATTTTTCTTTCATATAACATGAGCAAATATGCCGACCATATTGTATTAATAAAAGCTTGAAAATATTTACAAATAATGAATCAGCATAATATCGTAACTGAATTAACCGGCTTCGTTAAAAAATGATTTAGTTTTTTCATAGAGATATTTTCTCCAGATATTCACGAATCCGTTTTATGATGACGCCAGTTTCAATAATGTCAATTGATTCACTGTTTTCTGTTCTCGAATTCCCCATATCAACGTACGTTTTAGAATTATTTATACGAGAATGAACAGTGTTTATACCCTCGAAATAGAAGTGCCCTGTCCTTTTTTCCTCGAGGTTATTTATGTTTCTTCTTATTCTTAATAACGTTTTAATCTTTTGAAGTTTCTCAGATCGGGCATGCTTCATTGATTCTTCTATTACATGATCTTAAACTATTTTTTAAAGCATTACCTGCATACCTCTGAATAACTTTAACTGAAATTTTTCATCGTGCCATTTAATTGTAAAAAAACATTAATCACATATAAAATGGATTATTCTGCGTGACCTCCATCAACAAATAACGGGTTCCAGATTGATTTCTAATAAATGTTAAATTTTCAAAAAATAAAATTTAAGTCATCCATGAAATGTCAGGTTAATATAAGTTGAACTATTAAGGCAGTTAACGTGCTTGACCTTATATTTTATATAAATATCATTGCTATTATCAGCTTTCTTACTGTGTTAGCGATTTCTTTCATTCCTAAATTTGGCTTTTCATATTTTCTTTCTCTATTTGTTGCATTGGCACTTGTGGTGATGTTCTTTCTCTTTAATACTTACTGGATATTACCTGTTGGAATTTTATCATTAATCTGCGCTGAGTCTCTTTATACAAAAAACTTCTATATCTCATTTCTTTTTCTTTCGCTTTTCGTGCTTGCATATTCCTTGTTTTTTGAATTTAACCATATTCGAATTATAGATATGGCGTTTATTCTAGGTTTTGGTTCTGCCTTTTTGGGACACGATAAACTAGTTTCATACTCCAGAGATAACGAAAATGAAAAAGGTCGCTCTGTTTCCAAGGAAGTTCCCCGCGATCTGGTTCAAATAGCTGGAGGAATCGTGATTATTCTTGGGATATTCTATATAGGAATGGTAAAGGCACTCTTCTTTCTTACAGTATTTATTCTAATCTATTTCCTGATTATTAATACGGTTAAAGATAAGAATAACTTTAAAGCAGCACGATTTTTGACCTCTCTCGAAAGAGAAAATACAAAACTCGGCGTCGGCGCTTCCTGGTTTGCCATTGGAATCCTTGCGCTTGTAACGGTAGTTCACGACCTAAATTTCATCATACTTGTTGTTATAGCGGTAACTTTTGGGGATTCCATAGCAACAATAGCAGGTTCCAAATTAAAGGGCCCAAAATTATTCTTTAATAAAAAAAAGAGTTATTCTGGCTTTTTTTCCATGTTCGCAGTAACTGCTGTAGCTGGCTTCTACCTTATGGGTATATATGGAATTCTATATGCAGTTGTTGCAGTATTCGCTGAGGCACTTTCTACATTTCCTATCGATGATAATTTTTCAATACCAGTTTTTATGACAATTGTGTACGAATTAATTCTTTATTTATGACATCCTCACAGCTCTAAAGCGTATGGGGTCCTGGCTTACAAATGCTAAACTAAGAAACAATCAGCTTTTATATTTGATTCTACGAAAATTGCTTAAATATTGAGTTTGCATCATAAAGAGTCATGACAAAAACATGCATCGTTGCAAGTGCAGTAATTCTGGAAGAAAATATGGTAATCCTTCACAGAAATGATATTTTAAAAAAATGGATGTTGCCTGGTGGGCACTTCCTTAATGAAGAGACTCCCGAGAATGCCATTAAGAGAATTGTTGAAGAAATGACGGGTGAAAATATAGAGCTAATTGATTACACCAATAGAAAAAAGGATGAAGATATGCCATTGAATCTAAGCTTGAATCCCATAACAATTCTGGTTGAAAATATTGCGTACGAAGATGGAAAGCATAATCATATCGATATAGTATTTATAGCTAAATTGAAAAACAAATCCAAATCTCTAATACACTCCCAGAAGGATGTGAGGTTGTTTCCCATAAGTGAAATGAGAGGAAATGAAATTGATTCGAAGGTTGTGGAAGTGATTGAAAGGGCTTCGTCTTATCTCTACAATAATAATGATAATGTTTAATCGGGAATCATATAATATTGATAAACAGACAGATATTATTTTATTTTAAGGGTTAAAGCAATATATTGGTGTTTTTTCGTTTTCACATTGCTTAAATCCCAACTTTTTATATATATTATAAGCGAAATTATTCTTGTCAACCCATAATTGAATTTCTCTAACTCCCGATTTTTTAATTTTATTAAGAACTCCACGTATGATTTCTTCTGAGAGCCCCTGACCTCTAAAATCACTTAATATAAATATAAATAAGAGAAGTGGAACGTGTTTAAATTCGGTTGACCCATCAGTAAATACCATCCCCCCTATAATATCATCGTTAGCATCCGATGCCAGATAAGATATTTCATCGAGGAATTTTCCGAAAGTCCCATCCAACAAACCTTTAGCTAATAAATTCGTTTTATTATTTCCTGCAGGGAGAAGGAACCTCTCTGGCAATGATCGGAAGGAATCATAAATTAATTCACATATCTCCTGTAAATTCTCTTTATGGATTTCTGCAAGTTTAAATTGAGTATTGTCCTTATAGTCATCCATCACCTGATTACTTAGATCAAGTTCCATTCTGATTCTATTAATCACATTAAAATCCTTTTTTGAAATGAGTTCTTTAAAGTTATCTGGTTCGTTAAAAACTCCATTCATTATAATAATCTTATTCTCTTTTCTTGATGCGCCTATTAACCAATCTAACAAAGATGTAATTTTATTATCATCTATTGTCTTTGACAGAAAACCCATAGTTGAATATATTCTGTCATCATCCTCATTACCTTTAATGTAATAGGAATATGCAAGAACCTTCCCACCAGAAATTATAATCCTCGATGGAATTTTATTATCAGTAAGAAGGGGTATAATTGCATTATAAGAAGAGCGGATTTCATCGGACTTATAAAGATTTTCCAGCCATTGAATCTGACCCTCCAGAATAGTGTTCCAGTCCAGCTTCATATTGCGCATTTCCATATTAATAGTTAAGCAAATCGTATATTAATTTGATTCGCATTGTGAAATATATGCAAGATGAAGAAAGAACTAAAAAATTCAATGATTTATCTGTTAAATATTCTCAATTTTATAAGGGAAAAATAATGGTTCTTCCTAAGGTCCCTATTAATACCCTATCAGATTTTTCATACTGGTATACACCCGGTGTAGCTGAGGTTTCAAGAAGAATCGCTGCAGATTCAGATCTATCCTTTGACCTTACCGGCAGATGGAATTCTGTTGCCATATTGACAGACGGCACCAGAGTGCTGGGAATTGGGAATGTAGGTCCTGAAGCAGCCATGCCTGTTATGGAAGGCAAATCCATGATTTTTAACTATCTCGGGGGTGTTAACGCTGTTCCCATACCCATAAGAACAAAAACAAAAGAAGAATTTATTACTGTAGCAAAAGCTTTGGAACCCTCTTTTGGCGGTTATAATCTTGAAGACATTGAAAGCCCAAAATGTTTCTATATCCTTCGTGAACTCCAGAAAGAGCTTACGATTCCTGCCTGGCATGATGACCAGCTTGGAACAGCATGCATAATTCTGGCAGGAATTATAAATTCATTAAAGCTTTCAGGAAAGCATATTGAGGATGCAAGAGTTGTTTTTATTGGTTCAGGTGCAGCTAATATTGCGGCCTCCAATCTTTTAATAAGCGCAGGTTTTAAACCTGGCAACTTAATTCTGGTAGATTCCAAAGGAATTCTGGAACCAGAGAGAGATGACATTGATTCGCTGATGATTAACAATCCCTGGAAATATGAACTCTCTCTCAGTACAAATGCTGAAAGGAAAAAAGGAGGGATACCGGAAGCCTTAGCAGGTGCCGATATAGTTGTTTCAGCATCCAAATCAGATCCAAATACCATTAAACCTCAGTGGATTAAGAGAATGAACGATTATCCGGTAATTTTTGCACTTGCAAATCCGGTTCCAGAAATTTGGCCACATGTTGCAAAGGAAGGGGGAGCAAAAATAGTTGCCACAGGCAGAGGTGATTTCCCTAATCAGATAAACAACAGTCTGGTGTTTCCTGGAGTTTTTCGTGGTGTGCTTGACGCAAGAGCAAAGGGAGTAAATTTTTCAATTATGGTAAAGGCTTCGTATGAAATCGCCAACTTTGTCTCTGAATTAGACGATGATAATATAGTGCCAAAAATGACAGATACAGATCTGTACCCACAGGTAGCTTCCGCTGTGGCAAAGGCGACCTCAGATGAAGGCCTTGCAAGGAGAAATGGAAGCAAGAAAATGTTTTATGATATTGCCAGAGATATAATTGAGGAGAATAGAAGGATATTCAGAAAGCTAATGGATGATAAGCTTATAAGAAATTTACCGGGTGAAGAACAATGAAAGAAGATAAAAAGATGAAAATAGAAGTAAGAGACGCAAGAAGCGAGGATCTTAAACCATTTCTGGGCTTAATCGAAAGGATGAAAAGACTAAATGGTGAATTTGATCCATTGTATACAATAGATGAAGATAAAAGATCAGATGCGGAGAAATTCTATGGAAACTGTATTGGCGATACACAGAATTACATTGTCATTGTGGCTGAATTCAATAAGAACATAGTCGGGGTTTTAAAAGCCGAAATAAGAAAAAGAGTTTATTATAATCCCGACAGAGAAGCGAGAATCATAGATTTGTATATAATGCCCGAATTCAGAAGAAAAAAGGTGGGTGCGGCACTGCTCGACTATTTCTATTTAAAGTTAAATAAAATTGGAATCAGCATTGTGACTGCCGAATTCCCAGCTCTGAATTTAATTGCTCTTAATTTCTATAAAAAAATTGGATATAGAAATATTGGCTCAATATTTGGAACAACAATAGACGGAAAAAAGGGGAGATAAAATTCTGTAAAAGAAGCAGGGTGCGAAATGTCAGAGAGAATAAACATATAAGTTATAAAGCTGAAAGTTTTTACATTATTAATGAAATGGAAAACACTTTCAACAATATTTATAGCAACGTTATTTCTGGCAACAATTGCATCAGACACCTATTCCAGCTCAGCTTTATCTCTGCCAACAGCACCTTTAACTGTATCTGTATCCACCATTAGTTTTTCTGGAGTTATAAATATAAGCGCAAATGGGAGTGTAAATTATCATGGAAGTGGAAATACAAATATTATAGATAGGAGTGGCAATATATACACACTAAGTGGAAATGTATTTGGTGCCATCAACATAATGTATAATGGAACCATATTTAATGGTCAGAATTACACATTATCAAACAATAGCCAGACACAGACTTTTACAATGAACATTTCAAAGGCAAATAATGTTTCAGTGGAAAATCTCAGAATAAATACCGCTGTTCAGTCTGGAATATCTATAAGTAAGTCCTCGGACGATACCCTGTCTAATTTAAATATAGAATCTGCAACGGTGGCCTTGATCATAGGTGTAGAAACGGACCATATATCTGTAGCAAATAGTGTATTTTCTCTAAATACTTCCATAGTTCACAAAGTTTTTCTTACATATACTATAATCTCCGGTGCCAGCATTTCCAGCGGTAATTTAAATTTTATAAAATCATCGGTGAACGTTAGTTTTACAAATGATATCATATATAATTCAGCCTTAAGTTCAGCGGGAGCTGGAGGATTTATTGATTCCCCCAACACCATAATTGATAATATTACAATTCATGCAACAGCATTCGCCGGATTATGTATTGTTAGTAATAGCACCACTGTGAAAGATAGCAGTTTCAATGGATATTTAAAAAATGCGATTATTATGTCACCCCTCGGGAATTATGAAGTTTCCAATAATAACATTACTGGAAACAATTTCAATCTCAGCCCCAATTTTGATCCTAATGCAGGAAACCCTATTTGTGCAATTTCAACTTTTTTTTCAAATACAACAATTTCAGAAAATAATTTCAACATAGGGAACGCTACATCAGGTAATACTGGGGGTGTTTTTGAAGCTTTGAAATCAACTCAATCGAATATATATTGGTTAAACAACCGTATAACTTTTAACAATACAGGGGCTAACACGGCATGTCCTATTTTAGAAAGAGGCGGAAACCTGACTATGAAGGGAAACAATATTTCATTGCTCAACACACTTGATGGAAATATTGCTGTAAATACGAACAATACAAATGTTGTTGCCATAGATAATGAAATTTATTTCAATTCCGAGACGCCTGTCAGTGTTGCAGGAGCTGCTCAACACACTTGATGGAAATATTGCTGTAAATACGAACAATACAAATGTTGTTGCCATAGATAATGAAATTTATTTCAATTCCGAGACGCCTGTCAGTGTTGCAGGAGCTGGAATTCAAAGCACTGGAGGCAATATTATTGAACAAGGAAACAGGTTCGTCTCAATGAGGGTATCCATAGTGGGAATCTCAAATAGCAAACCTTTGAATTTATCAATTACAAACAACAGCATGGAATTGTATAATTCGTCCATTATGAATGGTATTACAGTTAATTTTGCCAGCAGCAGGTCATGGACTCATATTAATGGAAATTATCTATTTGAAAACAGATCTTCATTTTCATCCATTGGATTTGATTTCTTTGGCGATCATAATACTTATCTGGATAATAATACTGTAATTTTGAATAACAATAATTCAAGTCCTTCTCTGGGACTGTATTCTAGGAATGTAAATGATACAGTAATAAGTGGGAACTCATTCAGTAGACCATATTCAAATGCATTATGCAGTTTTGGTGTTAAAATGTTTAATACAAGCAAAAGCATCTTTGCCAACAACAGTTACCTAAACTATAATACCGCTCTTTATTCCAAAGATTCAAACAATGATTCGTTTTACGGAAATTTCTTTAATAATTCTGCTATCCCTCTAAATTTAACATCCACAAATTACACCGTCTTTTATCATAACGATTTTATAAACTACAAACGTCATGGCTTTATTATAAATGCTTCATCGAATGATGTGTTTAATCTTTCGTTACCAGTTGGAGGCAACTATTGGAGCAGCTACAACGGTTCTGACGGGAATAATGATGGCATAGGCGATTCTCCTTTCAATATCAATGGTACGTTTAATGATCAGTATCCACTTATGAAACCATGGTTACGTCCCAGAGTGGTCTTCGTAATACCATCATCAGTGGTTGGGACATTATGGTCAGTTACTTTCAATGGTAAGACGGTTAAATCAAATGGAAGTGAAATAACCTTCATTATCTTCAACGCACAATATGAAAATTATAGCTATAAATATTACAACACTACCTTTTACTACACAAACATTCAATCAGGGGAACTCCAGTATAATGGGACTGGAATAGTTTCCAACATACCCTATCTTCATTACTCCTACATAGTAGGAACACTGAATACTCAGAACTCAAGTGTATACGTGAATGGAAAAGAAATATCAGTAATAAATGGCAAATTCAATATTACAGTAACTGCAGGAGTATATAATATAAAAATAACGGCACCCGGATTTGAACCATTCAATGGCACATATGACATTACTCCGGGAGAAACTTTGCATATTGTTCCTTCGCTTACTGAGATTCCGTCTGTACCCAAGCCTTATAATTTCGATTATATAATTATTATAATAGTAATTGCAGCAGTTGCTGTAGGAGTGGGCATATACCTGAGAAAAACTAATAAAATTTAGTATTAAGAGCAGTTCAGAGTGTTAAGGGCAATTACTTGCAATTGCATCTAATAGGGCCCACAAAACTATAGATAATTTTCCCTCAAACTTATGAACTGCAAACCCCAATCTTCATGAAGCAATTTCAATTAACCGTAATGCCACGTGTACCATTTAATCAAGAAGCATTCAATGCCAAATTTTATTTATTCAATCTCAAAAAGAGTTAATTAAGAAAATGGTATTGTTGTTGCATGGTTTCCAAAAGGGTGTTGAGGGTATCGAAATCAGAAACAGTATCATTGAGCAACAAGGTGCAGGAAATGAAATCGAGAGGCTTAAAAATTTATAACTTTGGGATCGGTGAACCTGATTTTACAACCCCTGAGAACATCATAGAATATGCTCATGAGAAAGCCAGGGCAGGATTTACCCATTATACACCATCCTCTGGATTTGCCGAGTTGAGAAACAAAATTGCCATAGAATATTCTAAACGATATACTAAAATTCTACCAAAGAATGTTCTTGTTACTCCCACAAAATTTGCAATTAATCTATCCATTATGGCAATATGTGATGATGATGACGAGATTTTAATTCCTGAACCTTATTATCTTTCCTACCCTGATATATGCAGATTGAACGGAGTTAAGCCGGTGAGTTTTCCATCCAGGGAAGATTTTTCAATAGACTTTGATTATCTGGAAGGTCTTATAAATCCGCGTACCAAAGCAATATTGATTGCCAACCCTAGTAATCCCACAGGTAAAGTTTTATCCGAGTCAGACATTAAAAAAATAACCTCCATATGTCAAAAATACGATATGTACTTTATATGTGACCAAATTTATGAGGATCTAATTTACAATGGAAAACTATTTTCTCCATTAAATCTTGATCCCAATCTAAAAAACACAATAATTCTGTCCGGATTCTCTAAAAGTTTCGCAATGACCGGTTGGAGAATTGGATTTATGATAGCATCGGACGATATAATAGAGGCCGCTGATACATTTCAGCAGCAGACAATTACCTGCGCGCCTTCAATCTCTCAGGAAGCGGCCATATTTGCACTTGATCATTATGAAGACTCATCAAAGATGAAAATTGAATTCGAGAAGAGGAGAGAAATAGCAATCAGGGAATTGAAGAAGATTCCAAACATAAGTCTCAGGGAACCCGAGGGTGCTTTTTATTTGTTTCCAAAATATGCACTTCCTTTAACCTCAAAAGAGTTGTGCATGCAGTTGTTGGAGAAAAAAGGGGTGTCCACAATACCTGGCTCTGTATTTGGGGAACAGGGAGAGAGGCATTTTCGATTATCCTATGCGGCATGCGAAGATGATATTGTAAATGGAATAGCCAAAATAGGTGAATTTTTCAGGGAGTATAAGTGACTAATACAGCATCGGTCATAGTTTTATCAGTACTCATTTCAGTTATTATAACGATGACCATAGGATACTTCTTCTACAAATTTTATATGAGAAATGATCTGAATTTATTACGCAAAAACATAAATGAATTATTCGACAAATTAGATAAGGTTCCTTTAGAGGATATTAACTTATTTTCAGAAGGCAGAATTAATAAGAAGGCGATGAAAAGCGATAACAAATCAGAAAATTCACTTCAGAATTTATCGGATGAAGAGTTGAAGAAAAAAGCTGTTCACCAATCAATTATTCGTAAGGTGGCAGAGGATATGATCAGAAGTCTTGCTTCACCTTGGCCAATTCAAAGTATGTCGAATACGATCCCTGCAATGCCTAAAATTACTGAGCGGCCACTTTGGGAGGATCTTGTCCATAACCATATCGCAACTATTGACGACGCACTCGGAGAAGAATTTGAGAAATATCAAAAATTGATTATGGAATATGCAAGTGTACTTCCAGTACTTGCAAGAGAAATTCAACGCTATCTTATATTGAATCCTTCAGGTATTTCAAAAGAGTTCGAATCAAATTTCAAGGAGGTACCCAAGGAGATACTTTATAAAAGTGAACTTATTTATAAATTAATAAATTTTAAACTGGGGTTTACAGATCGCCCTGAAATCAAGACAGAACTTAAACAGAAGAAAATATCAAAGGCTGGATCACTTACCACTCTTTCCTTCGATGGTTACCCTGTTGCGATTATACCACAGAGGTTATGGATTGAATTCAATACAAGAATGAATAACATACTGGAATCACATGAACTGCAGATTAATCTTCTTAAAGAGATTGAAAAAGCCATATTACTTAAGGAGCAGATAGCGACTTTAAAGGAAAAGTGTATAGAATCCTTAACTTCGTTAATAAATTCAGACACACTCTATGGTAAATGCAACATGATGTGACCTTTTTTGCCACAGGTTAGCACATAGATATGATCCACCTAATTATTATACTAATTTAAACAGATGTTTCAAAGCCTTACAATGAAAAAAAGATAAGCAGGATGTGCATCATGCATTAATGAGAGCCTTCGTAGTGGGTCGGTTTCAGCCATTTCACAATGGACATTTGCATGTTATAAAAGAAATTCTTCAGGATTATTCATCAGTAATTATTGGAATAGGGAGTGCCCAATATTCTCATACCATGGAAAACCCTTTTACTGCCGGGGAGAGGCATTTAATGATATCCAATTCACTTGAATCTGCAGGTATACTTAATTTCTACATAATACCCATTGAGGATGTTAATTCCAACCCACTATGGGTGGCTCACGTTGAATCTCTGACACCGAACTTCGGGGCAATTTATAGTAACAATCCACTTGTCCGGAGACTCTTCAAGGAGAAGGGTTACGATGTTAGGGCAGTTAAATTAACAAACAGGGACGAATGGTCCGGTACTAAAATAAGAGAAAAAATGTTAAAGGGTTTGAAATGGGAAGACCAGGTTCCGGCTGAGGTATCAAATATTATTAGGGAAATAAATGGGGTAGAGAGAATTCAGGAACTGGCAGAAGATGATGATTAATTTTCATCATTCATAAGTATATTTTCCAGTATTTTAAAATCTCCAATAATGTGATCAATTACACAATATTCATCTGCCTGATGAGCCACTTCTGGAACGGTAGTTGACCATACTACTGCATCCATACCATCGTGTCTGAAGAATGCAGCACATGTACCACCGCCTATTCCTACGATTCTTGGTTCTGATCCCTTAATCTTCTTAATGGATTCGGACAAAACTTTAACAATATTCGAATCAGGTGACGTATTTACTGGTGCCTGTTCCTTTTGCATAAACTCGAAACTGATGTGAACTTTACTCTCCTTCTCAAAATCGCGTATACAGTTCGTAATATCATCGATTACGTTATCAAGGTCATACATGGGTAAAACTCTGCAATCCAAATATATTGTTTCCACTCCTGGAATAGTGTTGACATTATCCACATTTTTCTCGTGCTTTGTAGGCTCAAATGTGGAATAAGGGTAATTAAAAACCTCATTTTTTGCGGTATATTTTTCATGAAGCATTGAATCCAGTTTCAGAATAAATTTCATGGATTCTCTTCCTGCATTTATTGCATTATCAGGTCTGCTTGCGTGATACTGTCTTCCCTTTATGGTAAACTTGATCCAAAGAATGCTCTTTTCTGCAACTTCAATATCGAGACCATCTTCAGAGCCGGAATCAGGTACAAGAATAAGATCATCCTTTTTAAAAATCCCCTGCTTCAGCAAATATTGAATACCGTAAACGCTGCCAACCTCTTCGTCAGCAACAAAGGCAATTCCAAGATTGTATTTCAAATTCTTATCCTTCATTTCTCTGGCCAGGAGGAGAGATAGAAATACAGCCTGGCCATCGTCAGATGACCCTCTTCCATATATTCTGTTCCCTTCCAATGTAGCGGCAAAAGGATCTCTCGTCCACAGATTCCTGTCTCCTACCGGAACAGTATCAATATGCGCAATGAGCCACAGGGTCTTCTCTGCTTTTCCAATTTTAATGACTATATTTGGTCTTACCACATCATTTTTATCGGATGTATCGTATCTCTGAAAATCATTTAAGCCATTTTCAGTAAGAATTTTGCATATTTCATCAGCTCGGGCAGATTCTCCCGTTCCTCCAGATTCCGGACTTATTGCCCTGATGGGTAATATTCTTCTGGCATAGCTTATAATTTCTTCTCTCATCTGATCTTCAGAGGCTTGCATAGTGCTTTAATTCTATCACGCACTTAAAATTAACTACACTTTCATGTTTTTCCTGATCGATTATACATTTCCAATTTGAAAATGGAAAAACAATTTATTATGTAGTGTATCAACTATGGAAATCAATGGCAGAAGATGAGGGAATTACAGTAAAAAAATCTGAAAATTTTTCGGAATGGTACGTGCAGGCAATAATAAAATCTGAATTTTTCGACTATGGTGATATTTCAGGGACAACCATTTTTAGACCTGACGGGTATTTTATATGGGAAAGGATCCATGATTACGTGGATTATCTCTTTAAGGAAGCAGGTGTCACAAATACGTATTTTCCACTACTAATTCCCAAAAAATTTTTAGAAAAGGAAAAAGAGCACATTGAAGGTTTTTCACCGGAGGTTGCGTGGGTTACAAGGGCAGGGCAATCTAAACTCGAAGAGGAACTTGCTATTAGACCTACATCGGAAACCATAATGTACCCTGCATTTTCAAGATGGATCAGATCCTGGAGGGATTTACCTTATAGATATAATCAGTGGAATAATGTGATTAGATGGGAGTTCAAGCATCCAACCCCTCTTCTCAGAAACCGCGAGTTTCTATGGAACGAAGGGCATTCAGTTTTCGCAGATGAGGAATCAGCAAACATAGAAAAGGATCAGATTCTTGGAATTTATGAGAAAACCATTACGGATCTGCTTTGTTTGAAAGGAATAAAGGGGAGGAAGACAGAATCTGAGAAATTCGCTGGAGGAATGGCCTCATTCAGTTTTGAATTTCTTCTGCCAGACGGAAAAACGGTTCAGGGACCAGATTTTCATCATGATGGAATAAATTTTGCAAAAGCTTTCGATATTACATTTCTTAACAAGGAAGGACAGAAAGAATATGCTTTTCAGAACACATATGCAATTTCTACAAGAATGATCGGTGTTCTACTTGCGGTGCATGGTGACGATAAAGGCCTTGTTGTCCCACCTGAACTTTCGAGGTATGAAGTCGTCATAATACCAATCTTTAACGAGAAAACCAGAGCTGAAGTCATGGCGTACGCTTCAAAAATCCAGAAGGACCTTAAGACTAATTTCCGAGTGTTCCTTGATGAAAGAGTTGAATATACTCCAGGCTGGAAATTCAATCACTGGGAACTCAAAGGAATACCTATCAGAATTGAGGTTGGAGCCAGAGAGGTAAAAAATTCCCAATTGACATTTGTGAGAAGAGACACCATGGAGAAGGGAACAATAAGTGCTGAAAATGCTTTGAAAGAATTAGAGATCCTACTTGCAAAAATAAAGGAAACACTTTTGAAACGATCATCTGAATTTCTTGATTCACATATTATAAAAAGCAATGATATAAGCAAAATTAAGGATATTATTGCTATGGGAAATATAGTTCAGGTAAACTGGTGTGGAAGCGTTACCTGTGAGGATAAAATTAAGGAGGTCTCTGGTGGAAAGAGCACTAATATGCCATTTGATTTAGAGGTGGAACAGAATTCAACATGCATTTATTGTGGGAATAAGGCAAAATTTGTTGTGAATTTTGGAAGGTCCTACTGAGCTTGATTGAATTGAAAAAGGGGAATTATCTCGCAGTTTTAGATATGGATGGTGTTCTGACAACAAACCGGAGCAGCTGGAAAATTATTCATGACACTCTGGGAACAGACAACAGAGTCAATTACAATCTATATCTGAGTGGAAAGATAAGTTACAGGGAATTCATGCTCAGAGATATAGATGAATGGCTTAAGGCGAAACCCGACATAACCAGAGAATTTATTCTTTCTATTGTAAAACGAATTGAGTTACGTGATGGATTGCTCAATTTTATGGAACGCCTGAATAAATCTGGCTTTATAACAGCTATCGTATCAGGGGGATTGTATATACTTGCCGAATTGCTGAATCAGAAGGTAAGCTTTGATGAAATATATGCTAATCAGCTCCTTTTTGATAGTTCGGGGAGGCTTCTGAGAGATGGAAATATAATGGTTATTCCTACCCAAAAGGGAATAAATGTGAAAGCCCTACAAAAAAAATATTCTATTCCAAAAGAAAAAACAGTATCAATTGGAGACACTCTTAATGATTTCTCTATGTTTACCGAGTCACATTATTCTATTCTATTAAATCCTGAAGAAAATAATAAAAACCCATATGGAAAAACAATTTTTTCAGAAAGCCTATTGGGATTGGAAGAAGATATTCTGTGGATGTTTGGTATTGAATAAACATCATTTA
>JAKATR010000092.1:26337-29005 GCA_021818675.1 Thermoplasmata archaeon
GTTCATGTTCCAATGGGTGTGGGATGTATTGATTCGCTTCTGAACGGTGGACTTGAACGGGGCGTTATTACAGAAATATTCGGTGAAGGCGGAAGTGGAAAGTCGAATTTTGCTATGCACTTTGCTATTTCATCGCTTAATTCCGGAAAAAATGTGATATATATCGATTCTGAAGGGTTTTCAGTTGAAAGATTTATGCAGATAGCAGGTGGGAACATGGATCTGACGAAGAGGCTGTTCCTGTACAGGGTAAACAGCCTGGAGGATCAGGAGCTGGCTCTCCTGAAATCTCAAAAAATGATAGAAAAGGATTCTGATTTTGATATGCTCATAATAGATTCTTTTACTGAGCACTTTCGAGCAGAAAAGGATGATAAGAGTAATCGCCCCCCTTCAATGCAAAAACAGCTTGGTTTAATCACAGCCATATCTTCACAATATAACATTCCGGTTCTAATAACCAATCAAATTTATATGGATGTTGAAAGCGGAAATTTTCAAGCTTATGGTGGCTATTTTTTGAACCATTCTGTCAAGACAATTTTAGCTCTGGAGAAAATTGAACCGGGAAAAAGATTGTTAAGAATTGTTAAGCACCGGTCAATTCAGGAAGGTATATCCTGTCGGTTCTATCTCTTAAATATTGGTATAGCATGTAACCCATGAAATGGGCGTTGACATATCAGATATTGTGGTAAAGCATGAAACCAAATTAAGTAATTTTTCTGGGAGTCTCGTTTCAGTGGATGCTTTTAATGTAATCTATCAATTTCTAAGTAGTATCAGACAAAATGATGGTTCTCCTTTAACCGATTTGAATGGCAATGTAACATCACATCTTTCAGGCATATTCTACAGAACAATATCATTGATGAACGAAGGTATCAAGCCAATATATGTTTTCGATGGGAAGCCATCTGCCCTAAAGCAGAAAACTATCAGTGAAAGACGCCTGCTTAAAGAAAAGGCTAAAATAAATTTAGAAGATGCAATAGAAAAGGGAGATGTAGAGAAAATCGCATCACTGAGACGATCGATCAATTATATAACACTTGAAATTGTTGATGAATGTAAAACACTGTTGGGATTTATGGGAATTCCATTTGTACAGGCAATTTCAGAAGGAGAGGCTCAGGCTTCATATATGAGTGCGACAAATATTGTGCAGGGTGTTATATCCCAGGATTACGATTGCCTTTTGTTTGGTGCAAGAAGAGTTCTGAGAAATTTTACACTTTATGGGAGAAGAAGGATTTCAAGCAGGAATATTTATGTCTCGGTAAATCCGGAGTATATGGATCTGGAAGAAACTCTAAATTCATTACAAATTTCCAGAGCGAAACTGATTGATATTGCAATTCTTACAGGAACAGATTTTAACGAAGGTCTTCCCCGTGTTGGAGCCAGGACAGCACTTTCCCTAATTAGAAAAAATGGATCACTTGAAAATGTGTTGAAAGTAAAGAACGAAACCATACCAAATCTTGATGAAATTAGAGAATTATTCCTACATCCACCTGCGGTTGAAAAGGTCGATATAAATTTTAAGGAACCTGATAAAGAGAATGTTATGAAATTTTTATGCGATTCCCATAGCTTTTCACCGGAGAGAATCTCAAAAAGTCTCGATGATCTCCAGCTTCAATATAACAGGGGCAGGCAGGCAAATTTGGACACATTCTTCTCGAAGTAATTCTTTGTGGTATGAGAATATGCTAATATTGAAAATTTGGAGCAGCATTTATTGATAACCGTTTGCTCAATATAAGCATCATCGTTTAATATGAGTTCATGCCCCAATCAGCTAAGTAAAGAAATTTGCCGATTTTTTTATGAAAAATAAATGATTATTCACACTTCACTTATGGTGTGATATATCTCTTAATAATATCTTCCTTAAAATCATCGATGCTTATTGAATTATCAATCATTATTGAAATGAGTCTCTCCTCATTATCGATAAACTCCAGTTCTGTAAGATGCGTTTTCATTCTGGCTATCGCCTCTTTTTTAGACATTTTTCCGGATGCTGATATTGCCTCAACCAATCTGTCCATGAGGGATTCCTCTCCTTTCTCCTCAAACAGTTCATTTTCTGTAAAAACAAAATCAATTGGAACAATTACTCCCTTTGCGTTAAAATTAGGGATTAATTTTCCCGACCTTTCTGAAAATAACCCAAGTTCCTTCGCTAATTCTATGAATTTTGGGATGTTCGCTTCATTTATCATTTTTCTTTTATAGCTTAGAACATTAATACAATCCTTTTCTGTAAATTCATTTGTATTTTTTCTCTCTGATGCTACTATTGCTATTAATTTTCTTGCAATATCTTTGTTCATTGTATTTCACGTTATAATGTGGTTCCCATACAAACACTTTTTTATTTATTTGTGGTGATAGTATAGCACAGTCCTTATGTCAATCTAAAGGTAATCTATGTTTTCTATATGCATCCATTCCATCCTTCACTGTTGCAACATTGAAACCTCGGTCTGCCATAAATATGGCTGCATATAAGCTTCTATTGCCATGTTCACATATTATTGCATAATTCTTCTTTTTGTCAATTTGTGAGAGAGAGTTTGGTACATCATTCATCGGTATAGTTTCTGCGCCAGGGATTATTCCGGTGGTCCACTCATAAGGCTCCCTGACATCAATAATA
>JAKATR010000036.1:0-2120 GCA_021818675.1 Thermoplasmata archaeon
GTCTTCAAGAGGGATAAGGAAACCAAGACTATACCATGAGGTGCTGCCTGCAAACATAATTGTGCTGTTCAGGGCAATAGACGAAATTAATAAATTCTCCAGAACAACGAATTTTGCCAGGTCTCCTTTAAAGTGCTCCTTATTCACAACAGCTTGAGCAATTGCCAGAGGTATTCCAATAATAATAAACTCATGGAAGAATGTATTGAACGAGTTCAGGAGTGTGAGTCCTGACATCATGAATGGAATAAAATTAAGTGATGTAAATGATCCCATCACCAGTGCTTTCGAAGCATATTTGTTCCTTATGGGGGTTCCTGCGCTCAGTGCATATAAAAAGGGAAATATGCTACTGATCAGACCAATGAAAGGCAACAGGAGAAATGAATCAGAAATGATACTCCCGATTTCAGAGGGGAAATTAATTTTGGATGAATAATCAATCAAAAGATTGAGAATAAAATAGATAACTATGAACCATGTTATAACGTTCATCGTAATCTTATAACCATAATGAGGAAAGTCAGAGCACTTTCTCAGTATCAAAAAGAAAAAACCACCTTCAAACATAGCTGAGGAAAGAAGGATCGAGAGTGAGGAAATAGTTATACCAAAGAAGAAAGGAAGCGATAATATACTGATAGATACGATGAATAAAATTCCGGCTAATGCACCATAAACTTTGCTCATGGACCCGGCCATTGGACCCATTCCTCCCCTGGTGGTGGTTCAGGTACAATTGCTATTTCATGCTTGTCTGGAAATTCAACGTTTACCCTAAGGATTGCAGCTTTTCCCTTATGATATCTTGAAGAAAAAATTGAGATAAGTTTTCTGTTAAAATAGTACTCAAATCCCTGTTTTTTTACCTCATGCGCTCTTACAAACAGCTTTACCTTATTTCTTTCAGCGAACCTATAATATGCATCAGGACCGAAGAAAAATGTGCCTTCTCCCCTGGTCCCGGGAATAAAACCATCCACAAACTCCCGTGGATCGTTCCACATAATTTCAAATGCAGTTGTGTTGAGTGGCTCAAGATCATCCATGGGCAAATTGTTCCAGTTCTGAAGATCAAGAGCATTCTGTGGAATGCCTCCGTGAACTGCAACTATACCGGAATCCAGATACAATGCATATGGGAGTTTTCCGTACAGTCGGAGAATGTGCGGATAAACCTCCTCTATGATATCGAATCCCTGCAGTTCTTCGATGAAACCATAGACCTCATTTGTGAGCGTACTTTCATGATTTCCTCTAACCACTATGACTTTATGGGAAATCATGGCCATTTCAAGAATGTAAAGCAGATTGAACAGCTGGCGCTTTCCCCTATCTACGAGATCACCCACAAAGCATATGAGGTCTGAATTAGCCTCTGATGACATTGCAAAGGCGGTGACGTCCAGAGCACCATGGGTATCACCAACGAATGAAACTGTGCCTTTCTGCAAGCTTATCCGCTTCACAGGTACAGGCTCCCCCATACTTTTTATGTATCTGTCTATGGTATCATTTATGTAATCTGGTAATACCAGATATAGATCCTGCATCTGTTTTCTCCTTCCTATAGTGATCTGACTGCTGTAACCTTTACTATGGTCCCCTCTCCAAGCTTTATGAGGGTTTTCTCTTCTATTTTTGTCTTTTCTTTTATTTCATTAAACTTTGATCCGTCAAATATGAAGGTACCATTGGCGCTTCCCGTATCCTCAAAAAAGAATTCTTTTCCTTCGTGAGTAATCTTTCCATGCATCCTGGAAACGCTAGGATCAGGAATCTGAAGAACATTCTCCGGAGAGCGACCAACTGAAACAGATGGAAATATGGACAGATTCAGTTTGACCTTTTTTCCTATTATTTCATCAAGAGGACTTTGCACAAACTGAATCTCCACAAAACTTGACTCTTCATGAGAATCCACCATTACCCCATGCGAAAGTGGCGGAGTGGAAACCTGTGGTTGAACCTCTGGAGCTGATTGAGCAAGGGGTTCCGCCTTAACTTCCTCCTGAGCCTGGGGAGGCTGATCATTCACCACAACATTTTCAGGAGTTTCGATCAATCCTACCTTTCCTGAACCACACACAACACACGTTGATTCACCATCATCATTTTCC
>JAKATR010000036.1:2536-5432 GCA_021818675.1 Thermoplasmata archaeon
TTATACTAACAGATCCGGTAGCGTTTATTGGATCAGCACCTACGGTTCCTAAATTGATGATTGCAATGCCATCTTCCATGCTGAAAGTCTGATCATAAATCTCTATTGCGCCGGATTCCCGCGGTATTAGCTTAAGAACGGCGGAAGTCCCTCCCGATGTGGCCGCTTCGCTGGCATATTTTGTGAAAGCACTTGTAATGGAATTCCGGTCAATTGCATTGATAAAATCCCCGTTACTGGCATCTGCCATTGCCTTCAGGATGGTTTCATCGTAGTCGCCTATACCTACGCACACTATTTTCATTCCGAATTCAGAACCTGCTGCAGCCAGCTGTTCATATCGTTTAACGTCCCCAACATCTGAAGGTTGACCATCAGTAAGAACTATGAGGGTTACCGAACCGCCATCTGAAGAAAAATCCTTGGCATCATGATAGATTTCATCAAGTGCGCTGTACATGAAAGTACCACCTGACGCCTTGATCTTATCAATGCTGTTCAGGATTTTATCCTTACTGCCGGCTTTGGTAAAAGGGACAAGATTATCGGTCTTTGTTGAAAATGAATAAAGTGACACAAAATTGTTTGAGCCCAGAGCATTTACGGCAAGTTTTGCGGCCTCCTTTGCGTCACTGAGTTTTTCTCCATGCATGGAGCCACTTCTGTCTATGAGAATTGCTATTGCTGATCTCGACGGAGCCGATGACACGCCTGAACTCCTGAGTTTTATCTGGTAATAGATTTTGGTAAGTGTATCTGAGAAGCAATAAGAGTTGCTCCCCATAATTTCACCTTCAATCATAATATCTAATAATCTACAAGAGTTAAATATTTTTGCTTAAGCAATTTTCGTAGCACATCAAGAAATTTTGATTAATCCGTTCTGGAAAATTGACTTTCCGACTCAGACCTGATTTAATTGTGTTAGATCATCGTCATCCAGATTCAATTTATCAAACTGAGCGTTTTCTTTCACGTGCATGGGATCAGAGGCTCTTGGAATTGGAAATACATTCTCTCCTCTTGATAAAAGCCACTGAATGGCAATATGCGTCAGAGGAGATTTATGCTTCTCTGCAACTTTCTTAACTGTGTCAGGCACACCCTGTCTGTTTCCAGCGATCTTTCCATGTGCAAGCGGATAATATGCCATTATTGCAATGTTATTCTTATCACAGAATGGTTTTAATTCGGTTTCAATAGTTCGGTTGTTGATATTATATGGCATTTGGGTGGAAACAATTTCATATTTCTTCATTGCACCCATGGCTTCTTCAGTTCTTATTAAATCGAAATTGCTTATGCCAATATGTCTAATTTTCCCTTGGTCCACAAGCTGCTCCATTGCCGATAATGTTTCACTTAATGGTATTCTAGACGATGGAAAATGAATCTGATAAAGATCAATATATTTCATGTTCAAATTTCTCAGACTTCTGTTGCATGACTTTATGACTTTATCTGCGTTAAGATGATTGACGAACACCTTTGTGGCTATGAATAATTTTTCCCTTTCAATCCCCTTAACTGCTTCAGCAACAAGGGGCTCGGTATGATATATTTCTGCAGTATCGATGAAATTAATTCCTGTATCAAGGCCTGCTTTGATCGCTTCGATATGCATTTTTGAGTTCTTCCTGATGCCAAATAGAGATGCTGCAATCCACGCCGGATCATAATAGGTACCCATCCCTATTGCAGACACCTTGAAACCAGTCTTTCCAAACGTCTTGTAAATCATAATGTGGAAATATGTTATATTACTATAAACTATTCCTTAATTCTCGATCAGGTTTTATACGGGTTTTAAATAAACTTGTTAATGAAAGATAATGCCCGTATTTTTCTTAAAGATGTAAAAGACCGGTTAAACGGAGACTTAGATGAACTGATGCAATATGTCTGTGATAATCTCTCTTCGGTGAATGCAAAGTATAACTGGACGGGAATTTATGTGCTGAGAAATGGAAAATTAAAACTTCAGGCATTCTGCGGCAAAGAAACTGAACATGTGGAGATCAACCTTGGCGATGGCTTATGCAGTATGGCTATTACTGAGGACGATGTTGTTAATGAACCAGAAGTGAAATCCAACACCAAATACCTTGCGTGCTTCCCCGAGACTGAATCGGAACTGGTTGTACCAATAAGGTTCAATGGAAAACCCATAGGCGAACTGGATATCGATTCCGATACAAAGGCTGCATTTACCCAGGATGATGAACAATATCTTCTAGAATTATGCAACCTTATCTCTGGAAGAATCAATGAACTATATGTACCATAATTAGGTCATCATGTTCAGGTCTCTCACAAAGGAACAGAAAAAAACGCTGAATATTATCTCCTTTGTGGAATTTTCCAGAATGCTCGGTATTTTTTTAGTTATACCGGTCATCGCCATATTTGCCGGGAAATTTACATCATCAGGTTATCTTATTGGCATCGCTGTGGCATCTTATGAGATTTCAATGGCTATTTTCCAGATTCCAATGGGCAAATTATCCGACAAAATTGGAAGGAGGAATGCCGTCATAATCGGCCTGATCCCATATATTATCGGGAATATCATATCATTCTATGGAAACACGATTACAATTCTAATTGCATCCAGATTCATTGCAGGCGCGGGTGCCATTTCCTCCCCGGCAATCGCATGGGCGCAGGAGACCGTTGAATCAGAAAAGAAAAGCTTATCGATGTTCTATGTTGGCGCGGCTATTGGTCTGGCATTTCTTTTGGGTACATCACTTTCACCTGAGATCTCAAATCTCTTCGGGATCAGGATTGTATTTCTTATTTCAGCTCTTGTGGGTCTAATATCATTGATCTCAACCTTCATTCCACATATTTCAGGAGTGAGTATCACGGTCGATACAAAGAGTTTGGAACGACA
>JAKATR010000020.1 GCA_021818675.1 Thermoplasmata archaeon
GCATATTCCTGGATCAACCATGTGGAAGTTTGAAAATTCATCCAGTATAATGGTCACAGGCGACTTATATACGAGCGATTCACTACTTCTCAAGGGTGCCGAACCACAGAAGTGTGATACCCTGATAATTGAGAGTACCTATGCAGGTAAAAATCACGTGGATCGTGAGGCAGTTAGGAAAAATTTAAGGGAATCGATAAAAGAAATTGTTGAAGGGGGAGGTAAAGTTATACTTCCATCGTTTGCAATGGGCAGAACCCAGGAACTTATAATGTCAATCAGCGATTTACCTTACAACATAGCGACAGACGGGATGGGAAATTTAATTTCAAGCATATATTTGCACACCCCCGGATATTTAAGATCGGATAAGAACTTCAGGAAAGCCCTTTCCAATGTTAATGAAATAAAAGGAAGAAATATGAGGGAAACCGCACTTGAAAATGATATAATTATCTCCACTTCAGGTATGTTAGATGGCGGACCTGCTCTTGGATATATTGAGAAACTTCTTGATGATAAGAAAAGCGCCATTTTCATGACAGGATATCAGGTTGAAGGAACCAATGGAAGGCAGTTGATGGAAACCGGTACATTGAACATCGCTGGGGCCCAGGTGAGACCTAAAATGAAGGTTGAATTTTTTGACATGTCTGCGCATGCTGGTCACGACGATCTTGTTAAATTTATCAATGGGTGCGCTCCGGACAGGATTATATTCTGCCACGGTGAGCAGAGAGAAAAAATGCTTGAGGATCTAGCAAACTATGAGATAATTCTTCCAATGAATGGGGAGGAATTTTCTTTTTAATCCTTTAATTTTAAAATTAAACTACCAATGCAATAATTTCAATAGCATCAATTATGAACTGAATAGCAAAAGCTGCAACCAATAAACCAAAAATCCTTGTTATGGCCTTGAGCGACTTGTCTCCTATGGCTCTGGAAATTTTAGTTCCGAATGTGAAAAGAACGACTACTATTATGAAAATAGTAATAAGAGATGCCAGAACTTCTATAATTGCATATAAGCCAGATTGAGATAAAATTATGACAAGGGAAATGGCTCCAGGTCCTGCCAGCAGCGGTGTGGCGAAGGGAACGATTCCCAGATCAGGGTTTTTATAGGTTTTTCCCGTTGACTTTGGTCTGTCACCTTCCCTTACCATTTCTATTCCCATTATTAGAAGAATAATTCCGCCGGCGATCTGGATAGCAGATATGGATATTCCCATGAGCTCAAGCAGAATACTTCCCCCAAGCGTAAACAAAATCATAATGATGAGCCCATACACAAAGGCATCTTTTGTCGCTTCACGTTTCTCTAATTCTGAATATGATGATGTCATTGAAACAAAGAGAACCATTGAACCAATGGGATCTATTACAACAAACAAAGGTATGAATATTTTTGCAATGTCGAATAGATTTTTTATATCCATTCTCTGATATTATTAACTCAATATAATAGTTTTTAAGTGAAAAAGAAAAACCTCTCCTTTAAATAAATAAGATTTTAAATTAGGATTAGATCAAGCTCAAATGAAGGTTCTTATTCTGGGAATTGACGGATATATAGGCTGGCCCCTTGCACTTCGTCTTATTGCCCGAGGACATGAAGTATCTGGGGCGGATTCTTTTTTTACAAGAGAAAGGGTCAGAGAAGTAAATTCAGACTCGGTTACCCCCATTGGTTCAATGGAGGACAGATTGCAAAAATTGTACCAGTTGTGGAACAAAAAAATAGAATTCCATAAGGGAGATGTCAGTGATCCTGAATTTGTTTATGATATTATCAGAAAAATTAAACCAGATGCAATAGTCCATCTGGCCGAACAAAGATCAGCACCTTATTCCATGCTTGGGTTAAAACAGGCCACAGATACCTTAACCAAGAATATGATCGGAACTTTGAATTTAGTTTATGCCATGAAAGATATAATTCCAGAATCTCATCTTTTAAAATTAGGCACCATGGGAGAATATGGAACGCCAAATATAGACATTCCTGAAGGCTTTTTTGAAGTAGAATACAGGGGTAGAAAGGATTTCCTTCCATTCCCGAAGTTTGCAGGGTCCTGGTATCACTGGAGCAAAGTTCACGATACTAATAACCTGATGTTTGCAAATAAACTCTGGAATCTAAAGATAACAGATGTAATGCAGGGAGTTGTTTATGGAACACGAACAAAAGAAATTGAAGAGACTGGTCTCTTCACTAGATTTGATATAGATGAGGTATGGGGAACAGCTTTAAACAGATTCTGCACTCAGGCAGTTTTAGAAGAGCCAATAACTCCATACGGCAAAGGTCTGCAAAGAAGAGGATTTTTGTCCCTTGAAGATAGTATAAGTTGCCTGACAATAGGGCTGGAAAAACCTCCTGTAAATGGAGAATATAGAGTTTTTAACCAGTTTGATGAGCATTATTCAGTCAATGAACTGGCAGAGATAACAGCCTCAACTGCAAGAAGTCTATTACATAAAAGCGGCAAAATTGAACACGTAGCAAATCCCAGAGTTGAAAAAGAAGAACATTACTATAATCCAGAACATTCAAAGTTGAAAGCTCTTGGGTATCAGAGAACAAGAGCTCTTAAAGAAGAGATTATACTTATGCTTAAGGACATTGAAAAATTCAAGGCAAAAGCAGATTCACTGAAAGACGTTATCAAACCAAAAACTGTGTGGAAAAATAGTCCGGGCTTATAAAAATGAAATGGACTTAACACGATAGTAATCTGTAGAACTTCTAAAAAATTTATAAATGACCGTTGAATCTGTGTTTAATGTCAATCAGGGAAATTTTCAGAAAACCCTTGTTCATTCGAGTACTTTCTCTTTCAATAATTTTAGTGATGTTAGTATCATTCTTTGGAATTGGAGTAGCGCCTTACCATTCTTTAAAGCATCCAACATACAATAATAGCGCTGTTGCAACGAATTATTATAACCCTATAAGCGAAAACCAATGGTCTCCAATTACTTCAACTGGTCCGGGTCCGAGAGCCAATGCCAGCATGGCTTATGGCTCCTCAACTATAGGCGTAATTCTGTTTGGGGGAGAGGTCATTAATGGTCCAAATACAACGTTTCTAAATCAAACATGGCAATATTACTCCGGAAGCTGGACAAATCTTACCAGTTCAAATGCACCCCCTGCAATGATGGGGGCATCTATGCAGTATGATCCATCTACCGGATACATATTGCTCTTTGGAGGTATGAATAAATCATCATATTTCAATCAAACATGGATTTTTACAGGAAAAACCTGGTCGGTTTTGAACTTTTCCATACATCCTTCATCACGGGCCTTCGGTGCCATGAGTTATTCTCCCTCGCTAAGTGCTATAATACTTTACGGTGGTGTCGGACCAGATGGATATCTTAATTCTACATGGGAATATAAAAATGGATGGATCAACATAACCGAAGACAGTAAAAACATGCCTTCAATGGAAGGGTCTGAGATGTCATACGATTCAGCTGGCTACCCCATAATGTTTGGTGGTTATAATTCCAGCTATTCTGATTCAACATGGATAATGAGCAGTTCATTGACCTGGAATCAAACAAAAACAATAAACAACCCCGGAGCAAGAGCCTTTGGTGAATTGAAGTTCTATCTACAGGACAATAAAACTATCCTGTTTGGTGGAGTTAATTCCAATGGTCCAGTTCAAGGGACTTGGCAATTTAATTCCTCTTCCAATACATGGACAAATGTTCAATTGAGAGGTACAGAACCCAGTGTCTATTATGGGCAAACAATGGCCCGTTATGAAGCAAATTCAACGCTAATACTCTTCGGCGGATCAAGTGGAAATCAAACTTTCTCATCTGCATACTCATTTGCAAATATTACTGAATATTATGTTATATTCAAAGAATCTGGCTTACCCTCAGCTACAGAGTGGGGAGTTCAGCTGGGCAATACCTTTGTTAACTCAACTTCAAGCAACATAAGCATTCTGGCTCCTACTGGAACTCAATGCTTCAATATTACCATGGTTCCTCCAGGTTATCAGACATCGCAAATGTCAGGTAGTGTAACAGTATATTTTGAAGCTCTGAATGAAACCATAACATTTACTAAGATTCCGGGGTTGGTCTATTACTTTTATGGTGCCTTCGCAGGAGTTGGATTGGTTGTTCTTGCTCTCATCGTAACTGAGGTTATGAGAAAACTGGGTAAAAAATGACCTCAACACCAAATTTTCTAAACTAACAAATTTTTATTCTCCTTACATTTGTTTGGCAAATCTGAGCTAATAATTAAATAAAACGGCATCTATGCAACTGTAAGTACTCATCATTTTTTTGCTTTACAGGAAAACTTGCTACAATGGCTTTTCAACTATTCCTACTCTAACTATACCTTAAATGACAATAGAGGGCATCAACTTAAGGAAATTATGATGTCAATTTGGGGTGCGGCATAGTTTCTTATTATGAAAATCTGAAGGTGGATCATGGAACTTGCAATTTCAATATATGCTATTGTGATGCGAATTCCACCTTGAAATTTTTCCCTGGAGCTTCACCATTGTTGCTGGTTTCTTTTCAGAATGAAAAAAGTCCTTATAAAAATGATACCGGAGATATGATTAAATCCTTGTCGAGAATAAATTAGGTTACCAGATATATGGACAGAAACATTACTGTAGATAAACTATTTTTAAATGAAACCTGTAAACCCAAAGAATATAAAATTAGCATGAGCAGGACACATGATTTCCTTGACGCATATTCAGGTCTGCTACTGAAACTGAACAGCACATATGTGTGAAATTATAGTAATAGCTACCGTAATTATGCCTTAATTTCAAAGATTGTGAGGCTAAATGGTAACGTCAACAACATTAAGAATTCTCATGAAGAGCAGAATTATGTACCTTATTTGGCTATCTCTGGGGAGTTAGCAATTATTTTAGTTGCTTCCATAGCAGCAATAAAAGTAAATAGAAAGCATTAAGCAATTCCCTTATGCTTTGCACTTCGCAAAGATTATGATTGATCTTTCAATTAGGTAAGATGAAGTTAACAGTAGCGCATACTCCAGATCCTGATGACGCCTTCATGTTTTATGCAATGATAAAAGGAAAAATTGGTGTCAGCATGGATTATGAGCAGATAATTGGAGACATAGAAACCTTAAATATTGAAGCCGGGAAAGGAACTTATGATGTTAGCGCAATTTCCGGAAACGCCTATTCTGAAATTCACGATAAATACTTTCTGACCGCATCTGGTGCCAGCTTTGGCTTACATTATGGCCCTGCAGTCGTGGCAAAGAAGAATATAGATCTTAAAAATGCCATAATCGGCACACCTGGTTATGGAACGTCATCTCATCTTCTTTACAGAATGTTTGTCAACAAAGATGCAAATTTTAAAGCAGTTCGATTTGACCGGATACCTGATGCAGTTATTGCAGGAGAAATAGATGCTGGAATAGTAATTCACGATGAACAGTTGACGTTTCAGGACAAGGGTTTAGTGAAAGTTGCAGATCTTTATGAAAAATGGAAAGAGTACTCAGGGGACCTACCTCTCCCGCTGGGCTTTAACGCGATCCGAAAATCCTTAGGGAAAGATGTGGCTGCAAGATACAGAGCCGATTTTGAGGCATCCATAAAGTATGCAATGGAACATGTTGAAGAGGCTGCAAGATACGCCATGAAATATGCCAGATACGAGAATCTGGAGCTGGAAACAAAGTTCATCAAAATGTATGTAAATGACCTGTCCATAGACTTTGGAAAGCCGGGTAGACAGGCTCTTGACTTATATTTTAAAAAGGCTTTTTCAATGGGGCTTGTAAAACCATTCAACATTGAAATAGTCTGAAATTTTTACCTGAAGGGAAAAAGATGGAGACAGAAGATGAAAAAGTAACCCTCCCGAAAAAGGGTTATGACACCTCTCATCTTTGGTATATTTCCTTCTTAGTGGCAAATATTTCAGGGGGCTTGATGACCCCTCTTATGCCGTTGTTTGTAACGAATTATCTCCATCAAAATATTATATATTATGGGATTACATCATCGGCGGCTTCCACTGCATCAGTTGTTGCACTTATTTTTTGGGGTAATCTCTCTGACAGTCTTGGTAAGAGAAAAATCTTCATACTTATTGCATTTTTTGGGTCGTTTTTATCCCTTGCATTAATTATGCTCGTAGGAAATCTTGAAGAATATATAATACTCTTAGTCTCCTTTCAAATTTTTTCTATGGCTTCTGTCCCGGTATCAACCCTTCTGGTTATCGAGAATTCAGTGGAGAGTCAATGGGCAAGAACTGTTTCCATATTCAGCATGATATCATCCATAGGCTCAGTAATTGGTCTTATTTTCGGGCTGGCCATTGTAAGTGTCGGTTTGAATGATGCCCAGATATTGAAAGTGATTTATCTTATTTCAGCCCTGATATACCTTTTATCTTTCGTTCTCTCTATTTTCCTTTTAAAAGAACCATCCAGGCAAATAAACCGAAGGAGACTTTCGTGGATTTTTTCAGTGAGGACATTGGAAAAAGCAAGATATTCACCATCATATGTTTATCATATCGTTAGGCTGTTTCACAGGAAGGACCGTGAACCGTTCCGTCCAATTTTAAAGTATTATCTTTTAGTATGCATGTTTTTGATGTTTGCATTTCAGCTGTTTTTTATTCCTTTTCCTGTTTTTATGCTCAATTCATATGGAGCCAGTGAAACAACCATATATATTATGTATCTGCTCAATAACATTCTATCCACAGTGACTTTTAACTACGCAGGTGCCTACATAAAAAGATCATCTTTGGGAAAAGCACTTTTTATTCCTTTACTCATAAGAATTTTTGCATTCAGTGGTGCGGCTCTTTTACCGCTTTATGCAAATGATACTTCATGGACTGTTTATCTTGCAATATTAATATATGGTGGAATAGGTGCATTCTGGAGTTTCATAAATATTACGCAAATAACTGTCATTTCAAAGATTGCAAAGAAAGTCAACAGAGGAAGTGCAATTGGATATTATAATTCAGTCATTGGTATTGGTCAGATAGTGGCAGGTCTTGTATCTGGGATCATTCTTTTCTATCTTGGAACAAGTATTGAATTTATCCTTGCAGCCATAGGTGCATTCATAGGATTACTCCTCATTCTCCGGAAGAAGGAGCTTTTGAATGTGGATAACTACAGTTCTATGGCTCATACACCATGACATTCTGTTTCCATAATATGTCAAATTCCCTGACTGCAAATGTTAGCACGCTTGTCAGATATAATATTCAATTTCTTTTCCATAAACTATATTTTTTATCTTCTCAATGTTATTGAGAAGAACTTCCTGGGATTCCCCTGAAACACATATATGCCCCATTTTTCTTCTTCTTCTGGTCTCTTCCTTTCCATATGAGAATAGCCTTGTTCCCTGAATCGACATAATTTTCTCTGTTTCATTATCAGTTAACGTTTTTCCAATTATGTTAATAATCCCCGTATTCGTAAATGTAACTGGTTGCATGACAGGAAAGCCCAAAACTGTTCTAACATGCAATTCAAATTGAGAGATAGAATTCCCCATCAGGGTATGATGCCCCGAATTGTGAACCCTTGGTGCAAATTCATTTATTAACAATTTTCCATCTGAAACGAACAGTTCAAGACCCATAACCCCAATATAATCCAATGAGTCCATCAGCTTCTTTGCCAAATCCATGGCATTTTCCAGTTTCCGTGGGCCAAGGTTCCACAGAAGCATTCCCCTGAAATTCTCATTAAAAGAAGGATCATAGGAAAAGAATTCTCCATTTTCCGTCCGGCATGCTATAATTGAAGCTTCGTAATCATAGTCAACAAATTCCTCAACGACGAATGGACCGTTAGAACGAATTTCGGGAACATTGTTTTTCGAGTAATAATACTGACCTTTTCCATCATAACCCCCTGCCGATTCTTTGATTACCCCGCGGTCGAAAGCATTTAAAGAATCCATCAGTTCCTTTCTATTATGGCATATCATAAACTTGCCTACGGGAAGACCATTATTGAGAAGAAATTGCTTCTCGAGCATCCGCTGTCTCTTAAGCGACACAGAATTAATATTGGGCCTCAGTTTATTTTGGCGGGATGCATAATCAAGAGCCCTCTCATCCACATGTTCAAACTCGAATGTTACAATGTCAGAGTTATCTACGAAATCCCTGTACTCATCCCTCAGATAGACCTGATCTGCAAATTTGCAAGCAGGCTCATTTCTATTTTCAACAAGAACATTGAAATGGATTGGCAGGTACCGGGATTCAAGTATCATCATTAGACCAAGCTGGCCCCCACCAATTATGCCAAGTTTTTTCATAAACTATCGTCCATAACGGCTTTTGTCTGGCGATCCATGAAAACCTGAAGTTTATCCGAAAGAACTGAATCCGAAACTGCAAGGATTCGTAGAGCAAGGAGCGCTGCATTTTTTGAACCATTTATTGCAACAGTTGCCACTGGAATTCCAAAGGGCATTTGAACAATTGAAAGGAGTGAATCCATTCCCTTAAGCGATTTGGTCATGATTGGCACGCCTATCACAGGCAATTTTGTCAATGAAGCCGTCATTCCAGGGAGATGAGCAGCACCCCCTGCTCCAGCAATAATTACTTTAATTCCCCTTGATGAAGCAGATTTTGCAAACTCATACATATACTGCGGAGTTCTATGGGCAGATACAATTTTTATCTCTGATTCCACTGAGAATTCCTCCAATATATCTTTAGCTTCTTTCATAATCTCCAGATCGCTTCTACTACCCATTATTATACTGACAACCGGCATCTTATAACTCCCCCTCCTTCAGAGGTATTGCTGCTTTCTTTATTCTATTCATAATAGATAAATATATGCCATTACCGGATATGGGTTCAATAAGACCCTCTTCATATGGACTCAGATCAAACTTCATAAGGGAATCATAAAGTTTTGAAGCAATTTCGTAAGGATCTTTCATACTTCCCATGAGAATTAAATTTTTTCCTCCTATTTTTTGACCTGTTTCTGATACGCATATAATGGCATATTTATCAGGGAACTTTTCCTGAATCTTAATCAATTCTTCAGTGGAACCCGGCATATATAGCTTTTTTGATGGTGAATAATGCCTGTATTTTGTCCCAGGTGACCTTGGAGAATCTGTCAGATCTTCTGAAAAGGTTACTTTGGTGAAGATTTCACTTAAATCATCTTCTGTATAGATTCCTGGTCTCAATATGATACAGGAATCGCCCTTAGGCATAATAACTGTTGATTCTATACCATATCTGGTTTTTCCCGCATCAAATATCACATCTGCTTTGCCGTCGAAATTACTTTTCAGATAAACTGAATCAGTTATACTTGGTCTTGTTGAAATATTGGCGCTTGGCGCTGCAATTGGTACCTTGCTTTTTCTAATCAGCTCAAGGGCAAGATTGCAGTCCGGAATTCGTATAGCCACTGTATCCTGACCAGCTCTCGCTGAAGAACTGACAGCCCCGATCGAAGGAAGAATTACGGTCAGAGGCCCGGGCCATAGCCTTGATAATGCTTGAAAGTGAGCAATCATCCTGACATCGGCTATTTTTTCTATTTCCCCTGTTGATGAGGTATGAACGATCAGGGGATTATCTGCTGGTCGCCCTTTGATCTTGAAAATTTTTTCACAAGCCCTGTTTGAAAGTGCGTTTGCCCCTATTCCATAAACTGTCTCAGTAGGAAAAATGACGATCCCCTCATTAACGATTGCCCTAGAAGCAAAATACACATCCTCTGCGGTAAAATGATTGCAATTTGAAATAAGATATTTTGTCAATATGAAGGATTATGACTTCGTCGTTTATAAGAAATTATCTCTTCTTTTACAAAGTTAAAATTTTTACCTGCCTCATGGAATTGAGTGCCCATGAGCTATTAAATGCACATAGTATTAAATGTCCAAATAAAAATATTAATTGAAAAACCCAGTTGTCAAAATTAGAGCATGAATGTATTTTACGACTTTCGTATTGATAGACATTGACATGCTGCTCGCAAAAACATAACGAAATGGTTAATTATTGAATTAAGATGCGTAAATTATGGAAAGCGTTGAACTATATAATATAGAGCTAAACCTTGATACAGAAAAAAAGAGTTTCACAGGAATAGAAAAAATTATTGGAATTGCAAATGGTTCGATTGCACTTAATTCTGTTGGTTTATCAATATCGAGCCTTAAGGTAAACGGTAAGGATTATCAGTTTAATTTAGACAATGACAAGCAGGAGCTTAGAGTAAATGGAAATTTTTCAGGTAAAATTGAGCTCGATATAGTATTTGGTGGTAAAGTTTCAGAGTCGTTAAATGGCATTTATTTTTCAGACACTAAATCTGGACCTTTCTTTTCAACTCAATTTGAAGCAACGGGTGCAAGATACACTTTCCCTTGCATAGACAACCCCGCCTATAAAGCTGAATTTTCAATAACGCTGGATGTCCCTAGAGAATTTGATGCAATTTCGAATATGCCTGAGGAGAGAATAACAGAGAATGGTCAAAGAAAGACCATAAAATTCATGAAAACCCCCAAGATGTCCACGTATTTGGTATATATTGGTGCAGGTCACTATGATGTTGGTAGGGGCGATTATAAAGGAAAACCAGTATATTTGATTACTGCAAAAGGTAACATGAAAGACTCAAACATACCCATAGAAATGGCTAAGGGTTCACTAAAATTTTTCGAGGAATATTTTGGTATTAATTACCAGCTGCCTAAACTTCATCTAATAGCAGTACCAGAATTTGCATTTGGAGCAATGGAAAACTGGGGAGCAATAACATTCAGAGAAGTGCTTCTGAATCTTGACGAGTCATCAAGTGCGTCTGCCATAAAAAGTGCTGATGAAGTAATTGCCCATGAACTTGCCCATCAGTGGTTTGGAAATCTGGTAACAATGAAATGGTGGAATGATCTCTGGTTAAACGAAAGCTTCGCTACCTTCATGAGTTTTAAGTCTGTTGATGCTAGGCACAAGGAGTGGAATGTGTTTGACGATTTTATTATATCACAGACAAGCGGTGCACTCCACGGGGACAGCCTTAGAAAGACCCACCCAATAGATGTGGAAGTAAAGAATCCAAACGAAATAGCCCAGATATTCGATGAGATCAGCTACGGTAAGGGTGGCAGTATCCTGAGAATGATAGAAGCCTATGCAGGAGAAACTGCGTTCAGAGATGGAGTTAGAAACCACCTGAAGAAAAACAGCTTTTCAAATGCCGTAGGCAATGATCTTTGGACAGCAATTGAAAAAACATCCGGAAAGGATATTTCCAATGTGATGAGTGCGTGGATAAAAACTCCAGGTTATCCCATAATTACAGCAAAAAAATCTGGTGATAAAATACACCTGTCACAGAAAAAGTTCAGGCTTGACGGAAGTTCTGACGATACAATATGGCCAATACCTCTCACTGTGATAAGGGAAGGTTCAAAAAAGGAATCAATATTGTTCAATAAAAGAGAATTGTATATTGATGGGAAAGACTTCCTTAGATTCAATGAGAACCACACAGGCTTCTATCGTGTAAATTATGAAGGTGAACTCCTGCAACTTGTTCTTTCCAAAAAGAATTCAATGAATTCCTTTGACAAGTGGGGAATTCTTTCAGATTCATTCGCAGCCCTTGTTTCAGGAGCTTCGAGCTTCGAAACCTATAAAAACATACTGACGAGTTTTTCCAAGGATGAGGAATACACTGTGATAAATGAAATTATTGGTCAGTTGTCTGAATTGCGTTTGATCCTCGAAAATAAGGAGAAGATATTACCTGTTGGAAAGGAATATTTCTCATATCATCAAAAGAGGCTTGGCGATAAGAAAAAAGGAGAGCCAGCAAATATTTCTATTCTGAGAGGTAGGGTCAATCTTGCCCTTGTGCATTTTGATGTTGAGTTTGCAAAAGAACTTGATAAAAAGTTCAAAGATTATGATAAAATTGATCCGAACCTGAAGCTGGCAGTGTCTACAGCTCATGCAATTGCAACAAATGATAGTGAAAGCCTGGTTGAATCCATGAAGAGGCAGAATAATGATGAGGATAGGGTTAAACTCATTTCATCCATGGGATGGCTTAAAGGAGAGACGAACTACAACAGGATCATGGATCTCGTAAATTCACAGCAGATAAAAAAGCAGGATTCCAGAACATTTTTTGTTACGGCTTCAAAAAATCCTGATACGAGGAAGAATATAGCTAAAGACATGGATTCACTCCTTGCTCTTTTCAGAAAATACTACGGAGGTACCGGATACGAATCAAGATTTGTCGAATCAGTTATCCCGTATGTGGGTCTTACAGACAAGGCAAAAATAGATGATTTTGTAAGCAGGAATAAGTCTCCCGATATTAATCAGGGAATTGAAAAAGGAGTTGAAGAACTTACAATTTATCAGAAGTTGAATGAAAGAATAAAATAAGAACGGAAAAGAGATTTTCAAACCCTTTACTTTTTTTTGAGCGTAGACGAAGTATAAACTGTTAATTACCATTAAAAATTTCTTAATTAAACACTTTTTAGATTTATGAATTTACATGAACATTTATTCGGTCGCAAAAAATGAAGTGGGAATATGAAGACATTTTAAGCTCACATTTAGGACTTTGTTTTGCAGAATAATCATAGCTTTTAAAATTTAGCCCTTCACTTATTTGCAAATATTTGATTAAATTCTGGAGCTTGGTTTTATATATGCCAGCATTATTTTTACGTATATGATGAGGATCATGCACAATAAGGAAGGTAAAATTGAGAAAAACCATGGAAGAACTTCCCTGAAGAAATTTCTATTAAGTTTAATAGTAGTTTCCATTCTCCTTGTATTTTTTGTTCCGGTTGCATCTAGCGCTCACACAGCGATCTCTAGACCAATAAATACCAGATTCTCACCACCAGCCCCATCTCAAAGCACGAAATACAATGTTAACCTGAAAGTGGTAAAAGGTCTTCCTGATAATTCAAGCTGGATTGCCCAATTGACCAACTCTACTGAATCAACGATAACCAATATGACAAATAACAGAACAGCCAGCTTTTCAGTGCCAGATGGGAATTATACGGTTTTTGTAATGGCAAATACAGGGGCAGGGGCAAATTATAAAGCTTATCTGGGAAAGCACAATTATGTAACTCCACTTCTTAATGTCATAGACTATGGGTTTGGATTCATAACTGTAAATGGCGCTTCCATAAATATTAATGTCACTTTCTTCAAAGAGTATTATGTAAACGTAACAGAATCCGGTTTACCTCCTGTAAATTCGTGGGCAGTTCAATGGCCAGCTAATTCCAACGAAACAAGCAGCCTTGTAGGGCCATGCATTAACAATGCCACTGGAGCTTCTGGTTTATCTACAGAATTGGCTATTAATGGAACATATTCTTATGAAGCGAGTACAACTGTAAGTGGATACCATGCTTACCCTTCAACTGGAAGTTTTACTATCTCAGGCCATAATATTTCGCTACAAATAGAGTTCTCTAATTCTCTTCCAAGAGGAGATTATTTTGTGAACTTTACAACTTCCAGTTTTAGTTCGGCCACTTACTGGTCTGTGACCATAAATGGAAACACGCAGTCGTCGTCTCCATCTGGAATTTCTTTTGTGTTGAAGAACGGAACATATCCATACGTGATTGGATCCCCAGACTCTTATTATGCATCACCATCAAATGGTACAGTTTATGTAAATGGATCCTCTCAGGTTATTTCCATATCTTTTTTCCCAAGTATATCTAAAACCCCACCGATTTGGGCATTTGCAGGCGCCTATTCTAACTACAGCATAACGATGACCAATAATTCCGGGATAATTAGCGGCTTTCTGTATTATAAGATTCTGAGCGTTAATGATACATCACAAACCATCCATATATTTGAGTCAAAGGAAAATATTAACGGGTCAGTTACAAATTCCTACAGAAATGGCTCCTGGACTAACTTCTCATATGCCTATGATTCCTATGAGCTTGGAGAATTTAATAACAATTCATCTGTTCCGAATGTGACAATTAAAACTAACATTTTATATACAACTTCGATGGGAACTTTTACTGTAGATGAACTTAATTTTATTTCTTCGAATTTATCTATAAAAGTCTATATTGACACGCTTTCCGGCATACTGGTTTCATTACAGGAACAAAATACAACTGTGAAAATAAGTATGAATTTATCATCAACAAATATGCCCAATACTGGAAAGACACAGACCACGAAATACAATGTAACATTCACCGAGTCTGGGCTTCCTTCAGGAACGAGCTGGTTCGTGACATTAAACGGCAGCAAACAGTCATCTACATCATCCACAATAACTTTTTCTGAAACAAACGGTACATATACTTACACTGTAGGACAAGTTACCGGATACAATATAAGCAGTCCTTCAGGTAATGCAAAGGTCAGTGGTACATATTTAAACATAACAATAACCTACACAAACACAACAAGCTCTAAAGCATCAGGCTTTACCATATCTCCTTTAGAAGAATATGGTGCTGTCGGAGGAATGATAGCAGTAATTGGGGGAGCTGCAGGCATGATAATAAAGAAGAAAAGATGAGTGTGTTTCCATCCTCAATCTATTTAAATCTCAAGTATAATCTTTTGGTACCAAATATTATCTGTAGCAGACCATTTAAACCTTTTCTTTGCTTTTAAGTTGATTTTCTGTTTGTTTGATAAATTGCGGAATGTATAATAGAAGTAAATGCATGAATAAACCGTGGATCAATCCCTGATCATAGACATAATAAGACGTTTACAGTGGCCAGGAGACGATGCCCATGTGAAATGGCCATATGAAAATTCTCGCCGCCCGACTGCCTACTGGCTTTATAAGGCGATTTGCAGCGATAGAAATGCACAACCCATGGAAAAAGTGTCCTATAAACCCTTATCTAAGAATTCGGTTTTCCAACACTACCAAAAGGTTATTGGTTCCATGATACCTAGATTCATAATAGATCCATCACTTTTCAACTGTTCAATTACTTCTGTTTTATTTATGGATGATTTATATCTAAGTGAAGTAGGGGTTCAAAAGATATTAAAAATTGACGGAATAGAACTCGTTCAAAGAGGACTTGGACTTGGTCCACTTGGCTTGCACCCCACAATTTCAGTGAATATACTGCATAAGACCAATGAACAGTTGGAAAACGCCGTCAGGAATATTGTTTCTGTTTCTCCATCCATAAGTGAATTCTACAGGTTAAAAAATTATCTCTTTAAACCCAGAAACGTAGACTCAACTGATACATCCAACGAAGGAGGATTCAAGATTAGAAGTGGAACGAGGAGGGTCCTGACCGGCTTGGTGAAGTATCCTCTCCTGCCACTAAACGACCTATCAATTAGAGTTGGTATAAAACGGGACATTGTATATAGAGAATATGAAAGTATATCCAGTTCTGGTTTTTTTAAAATAGAGTATAGCGTATCTAACCCCATAATCGGCAATATTTCGCTTTTCCAGTCAGGATTTCTTGTAGATGAGAATCATAAGAGTGATCTTATGAAACATCTAAAAACTCTTCCAATGTTTCGCGAGAGGCTACTGAGCACACGGTGGAGCTTTGGAAACGTGATTTATACTCTTAACTGGAGCAAAGATTACGTGGATTTCTTAAACTACCAAACGAGTGTTATGAAACACCTGGATCCAGAGAATGTAATGCTTTCGGTGTGGCAACCTAGAACATATTTTAACAAAAGGCCAATAATTGAAATGATTAATTCTCAAGAGAGTTAAGGGCCAGTTGCCAATTACCACACAATGCATAATTATTAAGTGTATCATGCCTCCTTCTTCTCTGCAGATTTTAATTCGTGGCACTGTACCATGTTCAGGATGCAACAGCTGTGAACTTCTGAATGCTACGGACTGCTATGCATATATAACCGATAGATTCCGGTATTGATATTTGTGCAATTATATCAACTCTTTATAAAAGAGAAGTAGCTGGTTCAAGTGCTGTAATTTTAACATTTTACACTGATCCATTTAACTTTCTACTAAAAATGTCGACAATTTATGCCAAAGGAACCTGAATAAAATAGGAAGTCATTAATCATTGAAAAATATATTTCACTCTAATTGAAGAACGAATAAAATACAACCTGACCTGACTGCCATATAGCCCTCTGTCTGTTTGTAAAGGTAATGTGAAGTTTTTGGATTGAGATTTCAATCCTTGTTCATATCCTTCTTCAATCTCTTTTCATAAGTCTCGAAGATCCGTGAAAGACACTTCCCAAAGTTCCAATCATGATCGCTTATTGTCATATTTGTTTTCTTTGCTGCAAATCTTGTTCTTATTGAATACTTTGTCCTGCCCTGTGAGTGGTGTTTCATCACATGAATATTTAAAGTTCCACTATTGAGCCCTGCAACCTTTGTTACCCTTTGGGTGAATTTGTCTGTTAAAAAGTATATGATATCATATAAATCCGAATCTCCTGTTCCCAGCCCGGAGATATTAAGCATAATCCCATCATCAGATTTTTCGGCAGGAATTGTATTGAGAATATCATCAATAGTTATTATTCCTATAACCCTTAGATCTTTTGTGCATACTGGCAGACTGTGGAGTTTTGATTCTATGAGTGTGTCCTTAGTATCGAGTATATTTTCTGATTCCAGAGCATAGACTGGATTTTCTTTAATAGATCCGCAGACTATCCCCTTTTCCATATCTCCTGAAGAGAGTTGCCCAAATCTTAGCTTGGCATATTCCCCTCTGTAATCTATATCTGATATTTCACTGAATCTTATTATTCCAGTGATTTTACCCAGATCATCAACGACTGGTATTTCACTTGAATCCTGTGATCGCATGATCTCCAATGCCTTTTCTGCATCGTCAGATTCCTTTACGAGAAATGGGTCTTCAATTATTATATCCATAATTTTCATGTTCTCCATACCACTGAATTCCTCTATATTTCTCAGGATATCCGACCTCGATACTATTCCCACAAGGTGATCCTTCTCTACAACCGGTATGGCATTATCACCACTCTGTTTCAATTTTCTCAATGCAGATTCTATTGAATCTGATGACGATAGGGTTGATGATGTCACGGCCATATTGCCTACTCTAGCATTTATGCTGATGCTTTTTCTTCTTAAAATCTCCCGATATCCTAGCATACCAACATACCTTTTCCCTGAGACAACAGGCACCTGACTTATTCTGTTGTCCTTCAGCTTTGAAATTACATTCATTATGGTCATGTCTTCTTCTACTTTTATAGGGTCCCCGGTCATTATATCATTCACTGTTTTCATTCACTTCACCTGTTATATTTTATTTTCAAGTTCTTTCTAATTGCCTTAACTTCACTTTTTATGTCCTTGCCAGACAGAGCTTCTTTAATCAAGTTTGCCAGTTCATCCATATCGTTATAGCCTATCCTTGTTATCTCAGCAGTACCAATACGCCCTTCCCTATCCGTTATGATTCCATTCTCTTCAAGTTTTTGGCTGATTTTAAGGAAATCCCCAAATTCGTTTTCGTTTTCCCTGGAAAGGTGTACCTGATGTGAGTATGAATACCATGGAGAATATTTTACTTTTATCCTGTGCTCTTCCAGTGCCTTTCCAAGTTGCGCAGAATTTTTGCATACCTGGGAAGCATATTCTTCCCCAAACTGAAGCATTTCCTCAGCAGCCACACCAAGGGCTGCAATTCTGTTCAAATGATAATTATCCATAGTTTTCCAGACTGTGTTAAATGACATTCTATGGCTTAGCTCCTCATCATTGGTTAACGCGATTCCTCCCTGTGGTCCAAAAAAAGTCTTGTGGGTGGAACCCAGAAGGATATCTGAATACTTAAGTGCATCCTGCTGAAACTGCTTTCCTGCTATAAGGCCCATTACATGAGAACCGTCATAGATTATTCTTGCATTGCAATCATCACCAATTTCTCTGATTCTTTTCATGTCATAGGGTTTTACAAAGAAGGATTGCCCAAGCAAAATTACCGATGGGTTAATGTTTTTAGAGACCTTTTCAAGTTCATCATATTTAATCTCCTGATCCTCAGCATCATACGGAATCTCGTAGGAGTTAATTGAAAACATTGAAGGTATATAATTTCCAAAGTAACCTGTGTAGCCTCCGCAGTTTTCTCCTATTGCCAGCATATTCTCCTTCCTGTTCATGGTTGAAAGAATGGCTACTTCGGCCGCAACATGTCCACCTATAGTCTTCACCTCGGCATACTTTGAACCATACAGTTTTTTCATCAAATTTTCTGTTTCCTTAAGAATTTCTTCAGAATACCGGCACCCTCCATACCCATTGAACCCTGAATCCATCACGTGTGAATATCTGGATGCGAGATCAGAACTCAACACCTCTCTCACAGCTGGGCTCAATACGTTTTCTGATGCCTGCAGGTTTAAGGTAGATTCCCGATAGAAATTGTGTTTGTTAACCAGATCATTTAAAATACTCATGCTTTTGCACCATTTCTGGATTTCAATATAATAAGTAATACATTATTAATTGTTTTGCAGAAATAGTTTGGTTAATGTTGAAATCTTCTTCACATAGGAATTTTAAAAGGAACCGGTCATTTACACCTTCAATTTTTAAATAAGTTTCATGTCCATAGACGTTAAGTAAGACTAACAGATTGTGTTATATGAACATAAAGATGAGGCTGGTATCGGCTTCATACTCTTTCCGCGAAGATCCACTAATCGTTGAGCTTTTTGGAAGAACAGAGGATGGAAAATCGGTAACCGCCCTGTATTTTGGTTTCCTTCCTTATTTCGATGTCATAACGCCAAAACAAAGGGAACTGGATGGCATCATTAAAAATCCAGAATTTGTTAAGATGGAAAAGAAATCCCTCTGGGTCAATGGTGAAACGAAGGATGCTCAGCGCATATACATTAAACATCCCTGGAAAGTCCCTGAAATACGTGGGTTATTTGTTTCGACAGTAATGGCTGCAGATATTCCATTCCACCACCGGTTTATATATGATCTGGATCTTGGGGCCTGTGTAGAAATAACGGGAGAGGAATATAATCCAGAGAACCGGTATTTAACTGACATAGTGATCAAAGCGGACAAAATAACAACTATACCAGATTTTAATCCCGCCCTGAAGGTTTTAAGTTTTGATATAGAAAATGCATTTCCAGAATCTTCATCAGAACAGTATGGTAAAATTCTCGTCATAGGCTATACAATCGCAGAAGGAGGTAAAATTACAAAGGGTGCCATTGACGGGGAAGAAGATGAACTTCTGAGAAACTTTGTGAAACTTGTACAATCTCAGGATCCTGATGTTCTTATTGGGTACAACGTAGATGGTTACGATCTGCCTGTTATTGAATACAGAATGAAGAGATACGGAATCAGGTTCAACATTGGAAGGGATAGTTCCGAACCAAGAAGGATTCAAAACCAGTACTGGAGGCTGAAGGGAAGGATTGTCAGTGATGTGTGGTGGAATGTTAAAAGAATATTGAAACCAAAGCACGAAACCCTTAACTATGTCTCCCAGGAACTTCTGGGAGAAGGAAAAGATGACATTGATAGATTGAGGATAGAGGAGGAGTGGAGAAACAGAAAGCAGGAGGTCATAGATTATTGCATAAAAGATTCATACCTCACTTTCCTGATAATGGATAAGATGAGAGTTCTTGACAGGAATATGTTTATGGCTACTGTGACCAAACTCCCTCTGGAAGATACCACCAATGGCGGTACCAGCAATTATGTTGATTCCATTCTTATAAGGAAGGCAGATCGGGAGAATATTGGAGTGCCTATGACTGCATCGCAGGCACTGAAAGAAAAACCCATTGAAGGGGGACACGTTGAATCCATAGGTGCAGGATTGTACTCAAGAGTAATTGTACTGGATTTCAAGAGCATGTATCCATCAATGATTATCAAATACAATATATGTTTCACCACACTGGACCCAAACGGAACAACCATATCTCCAACTGGAGTCAGATTTCTCGATGTTAAACAAAAAGAAGGTCTTGTTCCAAGAATTCTCAGAGAACTGATGAATGAGAGGGATAAGATCAAGGCGCTTCTCAAAAAGTCTTCCGGATCAGAATATGATTACTATGATGGAGTTCAGAATGCCCTGAAAATACTGATGAATACCTTCTATGGTGTTCTTGCATCTTCCTTTTATCGTTTTACAAATCTGGAAATTGGAGGATCGATCACTGCATATGCAAGGAAAACCATAATGAGCCTTATAGAGACCCTTAAGCATGATGGATTCAGGGTTATTTATGGTGATACCGATAGTGTTTTCATAGAATCAGGTGCAAAGACTGATGAGGAGGCAGTAACCATAGGAAAGAATCTGAGTTCAAAGATTTCTTCAGAACTTTCAGTTTCCATTGAATTCGAAAAGGTAATGGATCCCTTCTTCTCCCACGGTGCCAAAAAGAGATATGTTGGTATGATTACATATCCCGAATCAGATAGAGGCAAAATGCTTGTGAGGGGTTATGAAGTAAGGAGAACAGATTCCTTTGATTTACAGAGTGAGGTTCTGGAAGCCGTTTTTAACTACATTATGAAAAGAGATAAGGAAGGAGCCAGAGAATTCAGTGAAAAGATCGTCAAAAGATTACTGGATGGGGATCGAACGTTGGACATAAAAAAACTGGTGATTTCAAGATCTGTGAAGGATTACGATAAGTATAAAGATGCTGATTCGCTTGCAAACGTCAGAATTTCCAAAAAACTTCAGGAGCAAGGGGAACGGTTCATCCCGGGAATGAAGGTTTCATGGATTGTAACTGACAGTTCAAAATCTCCACAGGAAGTGGAACCGTTCATAGATGGGCAGGACTTTCCATATGAACCGGATTGGGCATATTATGCGAAAAGAGTTGAAGAAACAGTAAACAGGGTTCTGGAAAGCTTTGACATGGCCTTGACCTTAGCTGGCAAGATTCCAAAGACAAAGAAGAAAGATGAGATTCATCCACAGCAGAATACTCTTGAGAACTTTTTCCAAAAGTAATATACTATTGAATTTCATTATTAGTCTATGATCGTTGTTCAGAACCATATTCCAGTTGATCCATCGATGGCAAGTGATTTCGAAGGAAGGTTTGCAAATACTAACGAGAATTTGAAACACAGAAAAGGATTTGTAAAGAATGAAATATTGAGACCAATTAAAGGCGATTCATATATAGTTCTTACCTACTGGGAAACCATGGAAGATTTTAAGGCCTGGACAGAAAGTGATGACTTTAGGAAAGCTCATGCCAGAAAGCCTTCGCCCGGTATGATAACCGGAGAGAATTTTTTGACCATTCATGAGGTAGTATAATCCAATGTCTTGAAGAAACCTGTAACTTTAAGCGTTCGATCAAATGGCGGGGAGTGTATTGATAGAAAAATTGTTTTAAAGAGCTATTCCACTATTTTCAGGGTATTGTATTATTATAATACCAGTAAGGATAAGAATAGTTCTCGTGAAATACAAGGGACATTGGGATCGGATTCACTGGAAAATAGTATGGGCCAAGGAATAATATTGGGATCACTGTGACATTTACCCAGTAGGTAAAACTTCCATAAGCCATATCATTAGCAAACAGAACTGAGAGATCTGGCCCGTTATTGACAGTAAACCGATATGCCCCGCATGGCATTTGTGTGGTGAAACATTGAGAAACGTTGAGATTGGGAAGAATATCATGTCTGTCATAAGGATGAGTGAAATTCCTAAAAACTGTTCCGTTAACAGCTATGTTAAAATTGCTGAATACAAGTGTGACAGCATCGAAGGGAACGTGAAGGTTTTCTCCTTTTATCCAAACATCAAAATTTCCCATATTTGATGCCCAAGCAGCAAAATCCGTAGAATTGTTTGAGGATGATCCTAGAATCGCACCTACCATGCCTATTTCCACATTATTTCCGTATGGTGTAACATTGACCAATTCCTGCCTACCTATCCAAGAGGAAAGTCCGAATAAAGGCTTGGGAGGCATAATATATGGATGATATGTCCAATCATATAAACCGTACGCTGTGAAAGAGAATGTGAAAATAATAAAAATGGCAGCCAGCTTTTTCTTTGTTGTTTTGTCCATATGTTTATCCCACCTGTCCCATGTAAATTGGCTCTGATACTGCAACAGAATAAGAAGGGCCAGTATATCCGGTTGGACCACCTGACCAAGAGCTTGTATAATTTACCAGATCATACTGGCAAACTCCAATTGGCGGGGTTAAATCTACCGGTACTATCCTTGCGTTAACTGTATATGTAAAGAAATTAAGATCGGTCATCCACGATAAAAAGCTATCTGGCTGTTCCTGTAAGAAAGAATATACCTTAGCATCCTGAATTAGAGAGACGTTATCGTTGCTAGTACTAATTACTTTAAAAAATGGTAAAACACTCGGACCGGTTTCAATACAGTCAGACGTCGACACGCAAATTCGCTTACATGCTGCTGTCTGGTTGCAATAGAAATTATTAGGCTTTGATTGGTATAGAGGAGAATTAAATCCATTAAAAACGAATGGGTACATTGCTGCCAATGCAACTCCAACAACTGCAGTATAAGGGTCTATTGAAAGGGCTGCAGTTATCCCCAGATATAGGGCTTCGGATACGTTTGTCGCCGCACCGTTGGAATCACCTTGCGTTGCTGTACCCCCATAATTGTTGACTATGTATGGATTGCAAGAAGTATATGCAGTTGGATCCTGATTCCCATTAAACACCATAGCCTGATTGTATGAAAAAATCCCATATTTCCTGTGCCCATTTAACCCGTTGTTCTGTTGGCTATAAAAACCAAAATTGTAATTAAAACACCTGGTTGTTCCTTTGGTATAATTTGTATTATCTCCCTGAACCGACTCAGTCAAATAACCAATTAATGACCCTGTAGAATTATATACCTCGGAAGAAGCGGCAGAATCAATTCCACATTCATAGAAAAAGAATTTCAAAACACTATTTGCATTGGCAGGCAAAGAGGGGACTCCACTCATAAATGTTGTTCTAACGTCAAATTGCCCTAATTGGTCCACCCCAGAATTGGAGGTTTTATTGCTCAAACAGACATAGAACCCTCCGTAAACTCCGGGCGTTATTTGAAAGGTGTAGGTAAATGTTCCATTACCCTTCGGGACAGCCTTGCATGCAATAAGTTGCCTTAAACCCGATACTTGATTGAGAGCCCAAATTTGCATATCTCCATATTGGACTGGATAACTTACAGGGATTCCAAAAATAGTTTCGTGTACATAATAAAAACCTGGTCCACTGGAGTTATGATAATTAACTGCAACTGTGAAATTGTAGATTCCTCCACAAACGACACCCCATGAATTGACTCCTGATGACGATGTTTTTTGTTTGGAAAGAAGTTGAGACAGGCTACTATAATCATGCTGCCCCATGATACTCGCCCCTATTTCACAATATGTTATGTTCAAGTCTGTCAATTGAACAGGGTAGAGCGCATGAAAATTCACTTCAACGTTTTTTGCAGCACCATTGACATCAATAGAACCAGAAGATTGTCCAGTTGAATATCCATATGGCGTAGATATTGAATAAGAATGAGTCCCATTGTATAAATTGAAAGAAATGGAGGAGGAACTGGATGAATGTGTTTCTCCGTTAATTGTGACAGTCCATTCAGTACCTGAAGGCAACCCGGATTCGGTAAAAGTTACAACATAGGTTACGGCTTTTATTGCAGTATAACTTATTGAAACATATGATGTGGAATATGAAGGGACAACTACAGAACCCGATGCGGGAGAAGGTTTATATTCCGCTATTTGTCCTTGTCCGCTAACTGCGCCAACCGAAAAGCTATTGGTTCCTGCTGAACTGGATAAAGTTAACGTTGTTGATGATGATGTGTGAATTTGTCCACCATAAACAACCGACCATCCAGCACCAGAAGGAAGACCATTTTCGGTAAATACTACATGAGAAGTTGCAGGTGGAGGAGGACTTGGAATTCTGACTATTGGCGAAATTGGCCCCGATCTAATAATTGGATCTATTGTATATGTTTCATTTGGAGAAAGGACTCCAACATTAAACGGAAGGGTGAGTATGTCTCTGCCTCCGGAATTTTGAATTGCTCCTATACTAAATATAGATGATTCTGAACCCCAATTTATTGAAACATGTCCAATGAAAACCTGATTGTCATTTCCAGGTATAATGATATTACCATTGGTTGAATTGACAGCTTCCGGAGAAAGCCCATTAACAGAAGCGTGAGCATGGTGCTTTGTAGAAATGGAAAATACACTCATATATAAAGATGAAACACCTATGTTTTTAATAGATATGGAAGCATCTATTGAATTATTTAAAAAAGTAAATATTTCAGCAATCCTGATATTGCTATTCCATTCCACCATAATGGCAGAATTCTGTTGACCGGTTGATATCCTCTTAACGTAATAGTGAGTGAATGTCTGTTTTATAAAGGGAGATGAAGTGTTTATTTGTGCGGTAAATGGGTTAACCACTCCATTTTTTGGAGAAACATAATTTTCTTTTAACAGTGTCCATGAAACTGGATATATATTATATCCAAATCCGATGAAAACGTTTTGACCGATGAATTTTACCATTTCATTGTAATATGAATATGATTCCACAGGTGTGGATGAATATTCATTTTGAACATGTTGAATTATAGGTATGGCCATCATCATAGAAATCAACAAAATCAAGATTAGTTTAAGCGCATTGATCTCGGTCTCTCTCTCTCTCTCTCTCTTTCAAACAAAATATTATTCATTTTTATTTCGAACCCTGAGCATTATAATATTTAACTAACCACTTATTCCCATAATCTTTCCTGTCTGAAGTTCTGGATATGCGATAAACTTTAGTGATAAGTCTTAGACCTAATTTTTAGAGTTCTTACTAAGCTAGGAAATTTAATTCCATGAGGAGGATACTCAATTATTCAATGTTTTCCAGATATCAAAGGATAATAAAAGGTTCTCTAGAATCCATTGATAAATTACGTTCGACGAGTCGAACCACATGATGAGAGAAAAGATAGAAAGTGCGAGAAAGTTATCGGGGGTTTATTTCCTTTGAATGGCAAAATTCTATGAAATTTAATATTAGTCTAACGAGAGGCAAGTATTGACGATATAACTTTTTCATGTACTCGAATCATGCTAATGATATTGTATTTGGGAGAATGTGTGCTCTGATGTTAGTAAATATAGCTTTTCCATATTTTCATAAAAATGCGAAAGGCTCATCATCCATCAAACTAATCCTCACATGTTATACATTCTCATAGGGTGAGAGCGATATTGCCACAATGTGTCACGGAAATTTTAATAATTCCCCCCCCCCTTCGGTGCTATGGAACTGAGAAAAGCTCTATTATCAATAACAGCAATTGTAATTGTGGTATTATTTATGGGAATGGCATTGCAACCTGCAACCACTCATAGTAATCAGAGGACGGTAACGGTCTCGGTGGAACAACAGATTGAGTATAACAGATATTTCATACAGAAGCCTGTCAATGCATCGGATCAATTTTCAAATGCATTTGTCTCATGGTATCTTAACAGGGAACATGCAAATCCTTACAAGGGCGGACACATATCAGATTTCCATATGAATTCCAATGAAACTATGAAAACATTAACCTCACAATTACTTTTATCGGATCCATCAGCAATGTCACTTTTGAAAGAAATAACAGCTCAGGAAAAGGCAAAATTTGCCACTCAAAACAATCTTGTACATAAGGAATTCATATCAATGTTGCATAATGGAAAATTAAAAGGAAAAGACCAATATGTTATGCAAGCGGGTAATTCTAACTACCTGTTTACCAGATCAGACAGTTCAAGCACTACCCCTCCAACAAATGTTTTGAACACGCCCGGTCAATGGGAAATGGTATGTATAAGTTTTTTCAGCGTTTCCATGTGGCATCCGGGACCATGGTGGGCACCATGGAATGGTTACTGGTATTCATTAAATTATGGCGAACAGGATGTTATTAATACAATTTATTCAGGGATGCCTGCACAGACTTATTACAGCAGTGTGAGTCAGGCAGTAGATATAACTGGAATTCTTGAGACCATGCTGACAGGGGCTCTATTCGGACTTGCAGGGGGAATAGTAGGAGTTGTTGCTGGTGCGCTTGCGGGTTTATTAGTAGCTGTAACTTATTATGGCATGAGTTCAGCATATAAGCAAATTTATGAGTCGACCTTCGCTGACAATAATTGGGGTGATAAATATGTGTGGCTTTTCATGGTTAATGATTATTACTATCCTGGGGTAACTATAGTAGGTACACTTGATTCTTCACTTGGATTATTTGGCTATCTCTCCGGTGGCAATACCCAAACAATATTTCCCCAAATTGCTTTGGGGTCAGGAGTGCCAATAGATATTAATGGTCAGCCTATGTCCCTTTCGGAATATTTTTCCACGTTTGCGCAAAACTTTGCAAATAACCATGGTCAAGGTATAAACAATCTGGTCTATGAGGGGTATTAAGGTAGTTAGCCATGAGTTCCATTCATGGTTTACTTTTCTTATTTGACGTTCCTTTGGGAGAAGTGATTGTTGGATCAATGTTTTTAATTTTTACAGGAATTTATTATCTAAAGCATCCAGAAAAATATTATGAACAAAGAATTTATGTGTGGAATTTCAAAAAACAGGGAAGGGAACCTTCCAAAATGTTCCTTCTTTCCATCAGCATTTTTGGGTTAACACTTCTGCTAATAGATACTCTATTAATTATTTATTATTGGAATGTGTTTTCTAACAATTCTCTTCTAAATCCTTCATACCTCGCATCTAGCTTATATAGCCCACCAAATGCACAACAAGCGGTGAACTATGCGTGGACACTATTTGCTACATTTATTATAGGTTCCTTTATTATAATTGTCCTTTCATATTTTAAGATAGGTTCTGTTGAGACTAAGAATTCATAGCTTTCACCAAATTATTTTTTTATTCCTATCAACGTATGATATATACTTTGAAAAGTCTCGAAAATTAAGGAAAAATTAGAATAAATCGCATACATTCACCACTGAATTCCATCTACTAAATTTCGCAAAGTTACACTCAATTATTCCATGCTATACCAGATAAAGTAAATTAGGTACGCAGTTATCATACATTATGCAGGATGTCATAGTAGTTGGTGCCGGTCCTGCGGGTTCCTATGCTGCCTTTATGCTGGCTAAAAAGGGTTTCAAAGTCACTCAGTTGGAGGAGCATCGTGAAGTTGGAAAACCGGTTGAATGTACAGGACTGGTATCAAAGAGAGTGTTATCTTTTGTGAATACAAAATCAATAATTAACAGAGTTCATGGTGCCCATGTTTATTTTCCCAATGACGGAATGATCAATATTTCCAAAGCTGAGGAAACCGTGGTCCTAGAGAGAGACGAATTTGATAAGGATGTTTCCAGTATGGCTACAGGAGCGGGAGTCGATCTTTTGATCAATGCCAGGGCCATCAAGATTACCAGAAATTCTGAAGGTGTTAACGTAAATATGAGAATTGACGGTAACGTTAAAGAAATATCCGCCAGGGCTGTTATTGGTGCAGATGGTGCAAATAGCATTGTGAGGAAGGATCTGTTTGGAAAGAGGATTGCTAGGGTTGCTTCTGCTTATCAGGTAGAATCTGCCGATGCCATGGAAGATCAGGATAATGTCAATGTATATTTGGGGAGCAAAATAACAAGGGGATATTTTGGATGGGCAACACCGGCAGGAGATACCTCAAGAATTGGAACTGCATCCATAGGGGGTACCAGCAAAAGCTATTTTCAGGAATTAAACAGGAGATTCAGAAATAACAAAATACTATCAATAACGGGCGGACCAATTCCAATTAGCACATTGAAGAAAACTTATGGCGATAGAACAATTTTAGTTGGTGATGCTGCAGGAATAGTAAAACCATTAAGTGGAGGGGGAATTTATACCGGCATTTTATCAGGTTCTAAGGCTGCCAATACCCTTGAAACTGCACTCGAAAACAATGATCTTTCAGAGAGACACCTGTCTCAATATGAAAGGATGTGGAAATCAGAAATAGGGA
>JAKATR010000085.1 GCA_021818675.1 Thermoplasmata archaeon
TTTCACTTCCTGAGAGCAGCTGTTCAGATAATTTTGTAAAGAACTCCCAGTAATCCCCGCTATTTTCAATATATGAATGGATGGACATGATAGAATAAGGCTGGTTGTCTCTGTACACCATCTGGCCGATTGGCCTGGGCGTGTTCCTGAATTGTGTTTCGGCATAAAGTTTCCGGGGAATCTCAAAATCAGGGTTTTCTCCTGCCTGAATCTTTCTGATGAACTTGCATATGAATCTATGGGCAATTACAAAAGAACTGTTACTCTGTTGAATACTGAGAACCTTATATTCAATATTTTGCAATACGCTATCCCTTAATTCACTTATTGAATCCCCCTCAAAGGTAATCTTTCCATTTTTTCCCCCCTCAAATCCTTTTTCTAAAACCCTCCTTATAAATTCCTTAATGTCACCTGATTCTATGGAATCCTGGTTTTCAATTTTATTTTCTTCAGATGGTTCATTTTGCCATTTCAACTTCTGGGCAAATGAAAGGATGGATTCGGGATTCCTGTTTGATCTCAATAGCATGATAAATGGCTCATTATTCCTGATCATTTCAGGTATTGAGTCCATTATTGTCATTTCCATGTTTTTCTGATCCTTATATGGATACCATCTTTTATTCAGGGATGATTCGAGAATCATTGAGATGATGTGATAATTTTCTCTGTCCGTGAGATTTATGGTTCCATTATGAATTTTCATCGGGCGCCTCCATTATTAACCAGAAATATGAGTGCCTTGGTAATGTGAAGAAATAAGGCAGTTCCCCTATATCAGGGAATCTCACGGAACTTATTGCTTCCCTGAGATGCCATCCATTGAATTCAGGCAGATGAAGTTCCACATATGACGGACTTCTTGACAAATTGTACACGCAGAGCATCTTTTCTTTTCCATACTCCCTGATGAAAGCAAGTATCTGTTTTTGATCGCTCCCGATGAATCTTATGGTGCCTCTGCCAAGAACCCTGGAATTTTGCTTCCTCACTATGATCATCCTCCTGAACCAGTTTAGAAAAGAAGTGCTCAAACGGGACATTGACTCCACGTTGTTGCTTTCATAGTGGTAATTGGGATTTGTTATCACTGGAGAATAGAGCTGCTCAGAGTCTGCATGGGAGAAACCTGCATTCCTGTCGAAACTCCACTGCATAGGCGTTCTCACACCGTTTCTATCACCGAGGTATATATTGTCACCCATGTTTATCTCGTCTCCATAGTAGAATATGGGAGAACCTGGAACGCTCATTATGAGTGCATGAAGAAGTTCCAGAATTGAGCGATCGTTATCAACCAGCGGGGCCAGCCTTCTTCTGATTCCCAGATTTAATCTCATTTTCGGTACCTTGGCGTATTCCCTGAACATCAGGTCTCTTTCCTCATCGGTAACCATTTCAAGAGTCAGCTCATCATGATTTCTCAGAAATACACCCCAGTCACATTTTTCCGGTATTGGAAGGGTTTCATTAATTATATTTTCAATTGGAAACGAATCCTCTTTGCTAAGTGAAATGAAAATTCTTGGCATCAGTGGAAAATTAAAATTCATGTGAAATTCATCCTGATTTCCGAAATATTCCTTTGCATTGTTTGGCCACTGATTTGCCTCCGCAAGAAGTATGCATCCTGGATATTCCTTCTCTATCATGGCCCTGATTTCCTTGAAGTAAGCATGTGTTTCAGGAAGATTTTCACAATCAGTGCCTTCCCTCTTAAACAGATATGGAACGGCATCGCATCTGAAACCATCCAGACCTTTATCCAGCCAGAATCTGATTACGTCCTTCATACCCTCCCTGACTTCTGTGTTGTCATAATTGAGATCGGGCTGATGACTATAGAATCTGTGGAAAAAATACTGTCCTGCCACATGATCCCAGGTCCAGTTGGATATCTCGCTGTCTACAAATATTATTCTTGCGCCATTGAATTTGTCCGGGGTATCTGACCAGACATACCAGTCTCTCCATTTACTGTCCCTGAATGAACGGGCTTCTTTGAACCACTGATGCTGATCCGAAGTGTGATTTAACACAAGATCTGCAATTACTTTTATTCCCCTGCTGTGAGCTTCCTCGACAAACTTTTCAAAGTCTTCGGTGGTACCATATTCTGGAAGTATGGAGTAATAATCACTTATATCATAGCCGTCATCTCTCAGTGGAGATTTATAAAATGGAAGTAACCATACGCAATCCATTCCAATACTCTTGATATAATCCAGTTTCATGGTTAAACCCCTGAAGTCGCCTATACCATCTCCGTTTGAATCATAGAAACTTCTAACAGGTACCTCATAAAAAGTAGCGTCCCTGTACCATAATTTTTCATCATCAGTCATCATGTTTATTGCCTCTCAAGTATCATAGCACATCGATAATCAGGTACAAGCTTTACTGTATTTTTCCCTTTTGCCCATAAAATATTCTCGCCCGTAATTAAATCTTTGACTTCAAACTCCTCTGCTGACGCCTGCCAGTCTTCAGGCGTTTCAACTGCGGAGGAATGAATTTCATTTGGGTTTATGTTCACTACTATGAGAATTGATGATAATTGTGGATCGGTTCTTGTATATGCCACTATATTTGGATTGTCTGTGTGAAGAAAATGCACATTTCCATGTCTTTGCAACTGTTTTTTACTGTCTCTTATTTCGTTGAGTCTGCCTATAAATTCTCTTATATTTCCAGGGGCCTTCCAGTTTCTGTTTTTAATCTGAAATTTTTCTGAATCAAGGTATTCCTCCTTTCCAGGTATGGCAGCATTTTCACATAGTTCATATCCGCTGTAAATACCCCACAGGGGAGAGAGTGTCGCAGCAAGGGCAGCCCTTAAAACGAATGCGGGTCTGCCTCCATTCTGAAGGATATATGGCAGAATATCCGGAGTGTTTGTGAAGAGCATGGGTAGAAAGAATGATGATATTTCCGGATTGCTGAGCTCTGTGAAGTATTCCCCGATCTCCCAGTCGTAATTTTTCCATGTGAAATAGGTATATGACTGATGAAAACCTAATTTTGAAAGTTCATACATAACCGAAGGCTTGGTGAATGCTTCGCTGAGAAAGACCACATCTTTATGTTCATTATTGATGCCGTCAATGAGCCATTTCCAGAAATTAAATGGCTTTGTATGCGGATTATCAACGCGAAATATCCTTATTCCAACGCCGATCCAGAATTCGAATATGCTCTTTATTTCTTTCCAGAGCTCCATATAATTTTCGCATTGAAAATTCAGCGGATAGATATCATAGTACTTCTTCGGTGGATTTTCTGCATATCTTATGGAACCATCCGGCCTGTGGTAAAACCATTCAGGATGTTCTTTAACATATGGATGATCAGGTGAGCACTGGAGAGCAATATCCAGAGCTATTTCAATTCCCGTTTCTGATGCACTTTTTATGAGTTTACGGAAGTCATCCATGGTACCGAGGTCTTCATTAATTGCCTTATGCCCCCCCGATGCATTTCCTATGGCCCATGGGCTTCCAGGATCACCCTTCCCTGATGGTATGATTCCATTTTTTCCCCTTCTGTTTGTTTTGCCAATTGGATGGATCGGCGGGAAATATATGACGTTAAAGCCCATCTCCTTCACATCCGGCAATCTCCCTATGCAATCTCTAAAGGTTCCACTTTTTCCTTCAGATGGTGCCTGAGACCTGGGAAACATCTCATACCACGCTCCATAATATGCATGTTCCGGAAGAGCATTAATCTGAAATTCCCTGCTCTTTGCGAAAGACCGTTTAAATGCATATTTCTGAGAAATGGCATTTATGCTGTCAATATTGATTGAAGTGATTTCATTGTTGCCTCTGATTGAGTTCAGAAAAAGATCTATCTTTGCAGATTCTGACTTGCTTGCTTTTCGCTTAATTCCATTCAGAAGAATGATACCGGATTCCAGATCCTGAGTAATGTCTTCTCCAGAATTCATCCATTTAATGAAATTTTGAAACCAGGTCATAATATCGTCGAACCATGCTTCGATCCTGAATCTGTATATCCCCTGACGCTCAAGCTTGATTAATGCCCTGAAGATATCATTTTTATCAGGATTCATGGGAATTTCTTTCCATGATTTTTCATTGGGGGGTCTGTACTTAAGCTGCCCCCTGATTACATCCGTTCCATGGGAAAAAATTCTGCAACTGATCTGCTGTGAAAAACCTGTTTGTCCTCTGGCTGGAATTAAACCCGCCTCAACCACGGGCCAAATGTTGTCTATTTTAATTACGCCTGTTTCATATCCTTTGTTCATTTTATTTCCTCATTTATAAACTTGTAGGCCAGACACGATAACGGCGGCAGCGTGATCTCCATTGACCATGGATAACCATGCATTGATGTTTCGTCTGAAAAAACCTCTCCCTTGAACTCATAACCACTTCCTCCATAATCCATGGAATCTGAATTGAATATTGAACGGTATTTCCCCTTTTGTGGGATGCCAATACGGTACCCATGCCTTGCCACAGGTGTGAAATTGAATATATACAATATGACGCTCTTAGAATCACTGTTTTTTCTAAAAAAAGAAATTACAGTATTTTCTCTGTCGTTGAAGTCTATCCATTGGAATGAATTCCGGTCGAAATCTGTTTTGCCCATGTCGTATTCTTCATAGATTGCGTTGAGCCTCTTCAAAAGGTTCTCCATTGATCTTTTTTTCATGGTATCCATATCATTGAAAATCTGTGATTCATAGTTCCATTCTGTTTCCTGACCAGATTCAACTCCCATGAAAAGTAATTTTTTACCTGGAAATGAGAACATATAGGATATGAGTAGTCTAAGATTTGCAAGCTTCGATTGGCTGTTTCCAGGCATCTTTGAAAACAGTGAACCCTTTCCGTGAACAACCTCGTCATGCGAAAGTGGAAGGATAAACTTCTCAGAAAAAGCATACCATAAACTGAAAGTTATCCTGTTCAAATTGAATTTTCTGTATATTGGATCGGCTGAAAAGAATTCAAGGGTGTCGTGCATCCAGCCCATGTTCCACTTGTATTGAAATCCAAGCCCTCCTGACGATATATCTCCGGTTACTCCCGGCCATGCTGTTGATTCTTCTGCAATCATCATTGTACCTGGAAATCTCTTTGCCACTGATGAATTCAACTTCCTGAGGAAATCTATGGCTTCAAGGTTTTCCCTTCCTCCATACCTGTTTGGAACCCAGTTACCGGGCCCCCTTGAGTAATCCAGATATAGCATGGATGAAACTGCATCTATCCTGATGCCATCAATGTGAAATAAATCCAGCCAGTAAAGGCAATTGGAAATGAGGAAATTTACTACCTCTCCTTTCCCGTAATCAAATATCATTGTGCCCCAATCTGGATGAT
>JAKATR010000045.1 GCA_021818675.1 Thermoplasmata archaeon
AAATATCCTTAATATATATATATATATATATATCTTCCCAAATTTATAATAATATATTAATAAAAGAATAATTTAAGCAACTTACAAACTTATGGTAAGCTGTCTCTAAAAAATTGTGGGTTTTATTTAACAATTAATCTGTTGAAATTATACTTTCGTGAAGGATGTTCAATCTTTCTGGTATTCTGGCAAGTGCGTATGTAATTATATCACTTACTTCAAGAGACCCATCACTTTCGAAACGGAAAATGAACCTGTTTGAATCCTCAGTAATATTAACTCCATCTTTTCCCATTATTGGAGAAAAGAGTCTCGTTTTATAATCGTCTGTGAACTTTATTTTATCCTTTGTCTCTGAAATAACCGCTTCAGGATTCTTTTCTTTCAGTACCTTCCATTCTGGAACCTTTGATTTGATAAGCTCAGCTTCTCTGTGGTATTTATAACTTACTCCAGAGGTGGCCTGCCATTTCGCATGTTCGCTCCCTCTTCCCAGAATAGCTTCTGCGGTGAGAAGAATTGCCTGTTTTGGACCCAGTTTTACTATTGGAATGTCTTTGTCGGCAGGAACTAAGTCAGGATTTCCAACTGGTTGAAGATCTCCTGATGTGACTGTTGCCGGACCTAATTTGTTGATTGAATAAGTTACAGTACAGAGAGCACATCCTTTGCCTTGACATGTACATTCACTTCTAAAATTTAATTTTAAATCTGTCTTTAATGGAAGCAACCCTATTCTATGGGCTACGACCTCATCGAAAAGTGGTAATGACGAATCGTATACATTTCCGTCCATATCCCTTATCTGTCCATGATGAAACATTATCTTATCAATAGCCAACTTCGGTATATCATTAATAAGAGTTCTGCGTAATGCATTTGCCTGAGATGAACTGATGCCCGTTATTTCAAACAGTGCTGAATTTGGTTTAATTTCAATTAGCTTAAGAGCCATCTAAACTCTCCTACCTCTCTTTCCACCTTTCTTTTTTGTCCCGTCGTGTGGAATTGGCGTAACTTCTTCAATTCTCAGGATCTTAAATCCAGCTCTCGATAATGCTCTGATAGCTGATTGTGCCCCTGGTCCAGGTATCTTTGATTTGTTGCCTCCTGGAGCCCTTACCTTGATTACCAGATCTGTAACTTCCTTTTCTCTCAATTTTTCAGCGATGAGATCGGCTGCTTTCATTGCTGCATATGGACTTGACTCATCCCTGTCATTCTTAACTACCATCCCGCCAGATGCCTTTGCAAGTGTTTCTGCACCTGTCTGATCGGTCACAAGAATAATAGTGTTATTTTGTGATGCAAATATGTGTGCTACTCCAGTCTTATTCATTTAACTTCCTCTTCATTTTCAGATTCATTGCTTTGATTTTCTGATTCTTCGGTTGAATCTTCCTGTGCCTCAGAAGGTTTCCCCTCTTCTTGACCCTCTTCAGATTTTCCACCCTCTACCATTGCTCTCCTTAAGGGGTGAAGTTCGTCAGTCAAAACTGAGTTTTCATAATATTGAATAGAGTCTTCCTCTGACTGTTCCACAAGAATTCCTGGAATGGTTACTCTTCTCCCGTTCATGGATATATGCCCATGTGTTATGAGCTGGCGAGCCTGATTAATGGTCTTTGCAAGGCTTTTTCTATAAACTATAGTCTGTAATCTCCTCTCCAGAACATTATCCAGGTTTAATGATAAGATATCATCAAGAGATCCAGTATTTTTAGAGATATTATATCTTTCCAGCCTTGTTGTCAAAGCATTAAGTTGCTTCATTGAGGCAGGATCGTTCGTTCTGATCTTAGCCTGAAGTTGCCTTGCCTGAGTTCTCATGGAATCAAGCATTGCCATTCCTTTCCAGAGCTCCCTCTTATTTTTTAAGCCGTATCTTATTAAAATCTCTCTCTCAGCATCTATTCTTTCCTTTTCCCATGGATGCCTTGGTGTCGAATATGTTTTCTTTGAAAATTTAGGATCTCCCATTTAACTCATTACTCCTTTTTTCTTTGAACACCAATGGTCAGACCCTTTCTGCCATTGCTTCTTGTTCTCTGTCCCCTTACTTTGTGACCTGTTTCGTGTCTTATTCCCTTATAAGATCTTATTCTTCTCATCAGGTTTACATTATCCTGAAGCTGAATTTCCAGATCGTTTGATACCAGATTCACATTTTTTCCAGTTACAGGGTCATTTCTATTATTCAATAACCATGCAGGAAAATCTTCATATTCCTCTGATTCAACAAATTCCCTTATTTCTTCAACTTCTTCCTCGGATAGTTCTCCCAGTTTTCTGGTTGAATCAAGTTCAAGTTTATTTGCAATTGCCTTAGCCAGTCTTATTCCTACGCCCTTCAGATCGGCAAGTGCCAAGACAGTATTTCTCTCTCCTTTGAGATCTTTATTTGCAATTCTTACTATATACTGGAAATCTTCCTTTTTTTCCTGTTCCTCTGGCATTAAATCATCAAACCTCTTTAAATGAATCCATAACAGTTGAAACTAAATCATCTGTTGCGGGTTTAGGCTTATCTTTAAACGATATATATTCTTTGCGAACATGGGCAACTCAAAGCACCCATTTGCTTTTCCAAAAATATCCATGTGACCATATCATTTAAATAGTGTAAAAAGCCTGTTATCTGATTTCCCATTTATAATTCCCAATCTTACACCAGAATCTAGCCATCCGTATGAATAATTCAGCGCAGAAAGAGCATTGATAAGATCGTTCTTTTCGTAAAAGTGCTTTGCGTCCTCAAAATATGATTTTACCATATTCATAAGATCAATAGCGAAAGTGCTGAGAAAAGATTCTTCTGGTGTGCATAATGTTACTTTTGAAAGTGCTTCTTCCTCCAGCGCTATGTATTTTTTTACCCTTTCTTCAAGTTCCTTTTCTATCATCTATACGTGCTGTAATCGAAAACAAGTTCAGTTAATTTTTTCTGGATATCTTCAGATATGAGACCTTCTTCCCCTTTTTTCATGATGAAGTCTTTTGCCTCTCTGATTCCTTTCTTTGATGCAATGGCATAGACGCTTCCCATTATTGAGCCCCTAATACTATCTGGTAAACCTTCGACAATTCTTCCAAGCATATAGTTGAATTCATCGCTTTTCCTCATATTCAGTTTTTTTATCCTTTTAGGTCTAACCGGTTCTCTCTGTTCATATCGATAATTTCTTTTTTGGAATGTTTTCATATATTACTTACGTGAGATTGTGAATTTATTTATATAATTATGCAAAATTTTAAAGGTTGTGATAAACAGCATATTCGGGCTAAATTTAATATGGCGTGCAAGGAACCCTGGATCCCGTTATAATTTTGGATGTGACCAATAATTTATCTGCGCATATAATTCAAACGTTTACCTAAGAAAATACACTTATCTTCCATAAGCAATCTCGTGAAGTATTTTTCTGAATTCCAGGTAATCATTTACAGTATACTTTGCATTGGTTTTTCCTTTGCCTATGTGAATTGTCAGGGCATCACTATTCAATAGAAAAGAGTCTTCGTCCGTTTCTTCATCTCCAGCGATTAGTGCAATCATACCTTTTTTTCTCAGCCTCATTATGGTTCGTCCCTTGTTGATGCCTCTGATTCTAAATTCCACAATATTGATACCGTAATATGGTTCTAATCCGTACTCTCGGCACAGATAATCGTATTCGCTTAGTATTATCTGGCGATATGCGGGTTCAACCATCCCCAGATGGAGGAGTAACCCCCCGTTCTTTTCATAAATTCTCAGACCAGGTATCTTTAGTTTATCCCTAATATTCTTCTCAATGGTCTTAAAGAGGATTTTGTATTTATCAAGATTCTGAACAAATTGGACCTCTTTACCGTCAATCCTGCCCAGTGCTCCATGGAGAGCGATAACATTCAGTTCTCTACCAAGAAATTCCGTTATATCCGCAAGACTTCTTCCTGTTACAATATATAGCTCATGTGCCTTTGCTATTTTTTCCAGAAGAAGCATGAGGTTTTTATCGGGGTAGCATTCTTCTGGATTCATTTTGATTGGCACCAGAGTTCCGTCGTAATCTAAAAATATCTGAGCCCTGCCAGACTGAAATTTTATAAGTTCTGGTTCGATATCTGAGATGTCAGGCATCCGGTTCTTTCCTCTTAACAGTATCAGTTACTTTCTTTGCCCACCATTCAATATCTCTTCTTTTAACCCTTTCCTTAAGGAGAGATAGTCTTTCTATAATTTCAGATTCAGGCATTGAAAGAGCCTTGAAAAGGGTGGAAGATAGATCTTCAATAGAGTTGGGATTGACTTTAATAGCCTCTTTTAATTCTTCTGAGGAACCGGCAAATTCTGATAAAATTAATAGTCCTTTAGTACTTGCTGCAACAAACTCTTTGCAAACTAAATTGAGCCCGTCGATTAAAGGCGTAATAAGCGCTATATCTGCCCATTTGTAATAATTGATTAAGGTCTTTTGTGAAACCTTTCTGTAGATATATGTTATTGGATACCAGCCAATTCGGCCATATTCACCGTTAATTCTCCCGATATTCATTTCAAGTTCATTCTTGAGTTCCATATATTGACCCACGTTTGTCCTGCTTGGAGTAACGATCATCAGGTACATAAATTTCTGCGAAAGCTCAGGATTGGTCTTGAGAAGTGATTCGATCGCCCTCACCCTTGCTATGAGACCTTTTGTATAATCCAGCCTATCAATGGAAAATATAATTTTTAGCCTTTCCATAGGTTTCGGCAGCTTTCTGAATCTCTCAATATCTTCATAGGACTTATAATCAATCCCCAGTGGGTAATAGTGGAGCTTTTTGTCAAGGTTTTTTGGATCCCCAATTAAAGATTCATAAGAATCTCTAAAATTTGTTCTGTATTCCTTTGTATGAAACGTAATTGAATCTGCTGATGCAATTGATTTTAACAATTGATTTCTCTCAGGAAGTATTGAATAAAATTCCCGTGAAACCCATGGAATGTGCCATGTGAATATAATTGGATTTATAACTCCAAGATCCCTGAGAAATCCCGGAACAAGAGATAGCTGATAGTCATGTACCCATATTACCTCCTCTGTACTCCGTATAGCTTTTTTTATTGATTCTGCGAACAGAGTGTTAACTCTGCTATACATCCTGAAATATTTCTGGTCATGCTGGATTTTTTCCCTAAAATAGTGAAAAAGTGGCCACAAAGTGGAGTTTGAATATTCATCGTAGAATCCTCTTCGTTCCGGTATACTTAGAATAACTCTAAAGATTCTAAATTTTCCGTTGTCCTCTTCCTGATAATCCTGATCCGCTGTGCCATCTC
>JAKATR010000090.1 GCA_021818675.1 Thermoplasmata archaeon
TCCTTCTATCACGGATGGCATCAGATCTTGACTCTGCTACTCGTAATGGAGTTCTTTGATATATAGCTTTCCCGGTTACTGATTCCAGTGATCTTTCAAGCAATTTTCTGTCGAAGATGGAATCTCCGTTTCTGATTCTGGCAACGTACGTTTTGTTGTTTCTCTCACTTTTAACTTCAACTACCTTTTGCTTGTCAGCGAATGATAAATCGTGCACTTCCACTCCTTTTCCCAGGTTGTTTATTGTTTCTTCAGCATATTTCAAATCTATTGTTCTCTTGTGCGGATCGGTAATTTCAATTACAAATTCTCTTCCGTTTCCAAGCATTCTTACATCTATGTCTTCCCTTCCCGCCCCGTGAAGGAAAAATTCATGACCTGATGCCATGGGACAGATCACATTTCCTATTATGGATTCAACTGAATCAGTAATTTCACTGTATTTTATCCATCTTGTTTGTGGTATATTTCTTATGAGTTTTCTATATGTACCATAAATAAAGAGCGATTTTACCTGTAGCTTTATACTGTCAAAATTTGTGTCAATGATAAATGTTATTTCAGGAGAATTGAAATTTGTTGAATTTGGCGAATTACTTTCAAAGGTTTTTCCCAGTTCCCTGTTAAATTCCTTCCTTATGCTCTCCCCGTTACTTCCCTCTATTGACTTCTGAAACTGCTCTTCTAACTTCAGGACCTCCTCTGGAAATCTTGACCCTATGAGAAAGCTGTTAAATTCATAATCCTTTGACATTAATGATAACTGTTCACAATAGCCCATGAGCCTTAGAAATATTCCATTGCAGATACTGCACTTCAATTCATCAACAATTGCAAAATTCTGATTTTTATTCTCAAATTTAGAAATGGCAATATTACCCCGTTCTACGTTGGTAATCCCACTGCCAATCATGGCAAAGGCTCTGCCTAGACATCTATTACATATTCCGGGCAAATCCTGCCTCATAGTTATCTTTACCTATCTGGAATAGACAACTTTTTCGATATTAGGACGCTCCTTGAGAAAAACCCTTGAACCGCACTCGCATTCTATTTCAGATGTTCCAAAAGATTTCTCAAGTGGCCTTCCACATCTGATGCACTTATACGCCATCTACTACTTCCTCTTTCATTCTTGAGCTAAGGTCAGGAGTGTATGATCCACCGGCAAACTTAAATTTGCAATGTCTGCACTGCCAGATTCCAGTTGCCACCCGGATAACCTTTTTTTGATTGCATGATGGACACTGATAGTGTTCTTTCTTCTGCTGATATATCTCTGTCCAGACCTTTCTTATTGTTACTCCGTATCTTGGTCCAAATCTTCCTGCTGCTCCGACTTTTAAGGTTCTTCTTGACATTTCATCACCGAATATAGGTTTCCCTTAGGGCTGATCCAACTTTCAGGGATATGCTGATCGCATTTTTAATCTCATCGATCGACAGTGAACCTACCTTTCCCTTTTGCATTGCTCTTATATGCCCATCTTCAGTTGTGGAAACAGTGATTCTTGCCTCTGCCATTTGCTCCTCTTCAACGCTGGGATCGCAGAGAAGGGTATTTCCTATTTTTACCATAGTGACCGATATGGGAAGATTGTCAACTGGAAGTTTGAATTCGTCCATACCTTCAGCCTTTACCACCGCAGTCTTCAGGGCGGTCAATGCGCCAAGTGTACAGGCATCTATGAGGTTGCCGTCAAAGTCTATGACATCGATATCTATGAATACAATCCATACCTTTTTCCCAGGCTCAATAACAAGCTTTTTGAGATCTACCGTTTTGGCCTCTCTGATTCCCCTGTCAACAACTCTGGCTATTTCAATTGTATCTTCGTTTGGAGGACCCGGTTCAAATGTAGGAAAAGCCATAGGAAGCATTTCCACGTTTGTTGTAAGAACACCCTGATTTGGAGTGTCTGGGAAAGGTTCTCCCTGCTCAATCTTTATACCTGCGATGACCTTTGTATCGCCAAGCATTACGTAGGCGGAACCCTGAGCTCTCTTTACATAATCAGGTATAATTGTTATTTTCCTGAATTCTTCCGGGCTTCTTCCATCGCCTCTCTTTCCACTCTTCAACTGATTTATAATATATCCTTTCTTTATTTCAGAAAGTATTCCTGAAGCGTCTTTAGGCACTTTACTCACCCCCCTGTGTTTCTACTGAATACCTTGCCACAAGGGCATCACGCTGGATCTGAGCAATTCTCTTTGTGGCATCAAGAATCATATCCGTTGCCTGGTTAAATTCCTCAACAGAAAGGTCTCCATCCATCTGAACCAGCACAACCTCTCCTGATCTTGAAAGAACAGCCATTGGAAGGTCGGCTTGACCAAAATTATCCTCCTCTTTTGAAAGATCGAGAACAATTTTGCCTTCTATTTTACCTGCTGTGCATCCAACAACCATATCCCTCATTGGTATTCCGGCTGCTGCCAGAGCCACTGATGCTGCTGTTAAACCAGCAATTCTTGTTCCTGCATCAGCCTGTATAACCTCAATGAACACATCAACCTGTGTCCTAGGAAACTGCTCTACCATAACTGCAGAACTCAATGCCTCTGATATTACTTTTGAAATTTCAACTGAACGTCTGTCAGGCCCAGGTCTTTTTCTCTCATCCACTGAAAAAGCTGCCATATTGTATCTGGCTTTAATCACTGCTTTGTCAATGTCCTGAGTGTGCTTCGGATAGGCTTCTCTTGGGCCATAAACCGATACTATGATCTTGTTGCCCCCCCATTCTATAAATGCTGAGCCATCGGCTCTCTCCAAAACATTCGTTTCTATTTTAATAGGTCTAAGTTCCATTTCATTTCTTCCATCGAGTCTAAGACCGTTTTCATCCAATAATTTTATATTGCTTTCAGTTCCCATTTTTTGCATCTCCCTTAAGATATTCTGTCATTCTGTCAGTGAGCCCAGTTGTGTGAGCTTCTCTCTCAATTTTTTTGATTGCTGCTGTAGCTCTCAATATATTTTCAGGCGTTCCTTCTATCCATATAAGCCCGTTCTGTCCAATCACAATTCTTGTGTCTGTATACTCCTTTATGAGATTGACCATTGAACCTCCCTTCCCTATTATTCTGGGAACCTTTGGAGCCGGGACAGAAATTATATGACCTCCTTCCAATTTTCTGAGGCCAACGTCCTTAATTGTGAGCCAGCTTTCCTTAATCTCATTGAGTGTCATTACCTTGGCATAAATGTATTCACCAATACCAAGATATTTCTTGATATCCCCGGATGACATTTTCCATGGGGTATCATTCATGTGCATCAGGTTCAGATAGGGAGAATTAATGTCAATGGTCCACATTGATGGACCTATTTCAATAACCTTACCTATTACCTTATCCCCTCTTCTTGGAAAATAATGTCCGGTAAAAGGAACTACGTCTATGTAGTCATCTCCCTTTTGAACTGTTCCAAAGTATTCTGAACAATACTTTCCTTCTCTGTTCTTATAAACCCCGTTTCTGGGCTTAATTTCCGAAATTTCTATTACTTCTCCCGGAAAAACAATTTGTTTAGTTTCTGCCATTTCTGTTTCCTCCTGTTATGTATTCCATGATTAAAAGTGTAATCCTGTGACATGGGCTCTTTATATTCCCTTGTCCGTTTACACATCAACCCTTTCTTTACTCCTACTGATTAAATATTTATATATATTGTTTGCCAATAGAATCATTTTAAGAGTTTTATCTCTATATCATCCTTCGCTTTTTTACTCAGATGAGATATAATTTCCCCGGATATTCCTGCCGGAACTTCGATAACGCCTATCCATGATCCATCCGGTGCCCATTCTTCCTTAGTGAGGGTACCGTTCCTGATTATGTCACCATAAAGCTTTCCATATGCATCGGCTTTCACTTTGATTGCAAGCTTTGCTTTCTCCATTCTTATTGGAATAATTGGCCGTATTGCCTTTAGCACAAGTTGAACCTGATCATTAACGCTCTTGAATGGATCGATATGGATTTTTGCCTCTTCCATTGCATTTTCAATACGATTTGGAGGATTTGGTGCGTTCGTCTGCGGGTTAATACCTTCCCTGGAAATCGTATCTATTATGATTCTTTTTTTCTTTTCCTGAAGTTTATGCCTCTGCTCTGTTGTAAGCTGAATCTGTCCTTTTAGCACAATTTCAGTGACGATCTTTTCTATATCCGTTGTTCCAAAAACCTCCTTTATTGGTTCATCTCCAATCTTGTCACCCTTTCTGGCGTCTTTAAAAACATCTTCACTGGCAATATCATTTTCTATGTCAATCTTGCCTTCCTTTATTCGGTCAACTGCGTCCGGATCTATGAGAACTTCAAATTTGTGTCCATGCGATTCCAGCCTTGCCACTATGGCATCCTCAAGACTAACCATAGGGGATTATGAGATATTAGGATAAAAATTGATCAATCAACTTGCATGTGTTAAGGAGAAAATTTTCTCCTTTCTCAGGGCAAGAATTATTGCAAAGTTTGGAGCTATGAAGATAACAAGTGCTATGATCGAAATTAGGAGATCCACAGAATTGAAACCTGTCAGGTTAAATGAATACAGTTTGGATGAACTGTTTGACGCCGAACCTGGTGTAATTGAAGTTGATGGAAAGATGGCATAGCTAAGGGAACTCAGGCCAGCGGATATTATGACATCTGCAAGAAACAGAATGAATGCTATGAAAAAATAATAATTCTGGAATTCTCTTGCCAGTCTTACCATACCAATGTAAAGATATGGAATTGTACCGAGAAACAATAGAAACAATGCAAATACTGCCAGTCCTCCTGCCAGAAATAGGACATCATAAGCAGTTGAGGAGATGGAGAACTGATAGGATGATCCGTTTGCGTTTATGAAAAAAGATGAAAAAAGGCTTCCGGAAACTGCTGCGATCATTAGAAGGGCTGGAATTATTGAGAATAGACCCATTAAGGCAAGCGTTCCCCCAGCCATGGGTGGATTAAACCTTCTGTTCTTCCTCGCAAGTATTTTATAACCTTTTCTGAGTTTGAATACACCAATTGCATATATAAAAACGCTAACAGCTATGAGAAGCAAATAGATTGAAATAAGCTCCGAAAAATTTGCTCTTAAGCTGTTTACCTGTGTTATTGTTAAGTTGCTCAGTCCTGCAAATGAGGATGATAAACCTGATTCAAGGTAAATGTTTCCAGCTATGAGGATTATTGCACTAATAATGGAGAATATTGGAAAGAATGACATATCTGCCTTAAATTTTGCAAATTGATCAGAATCTATAAGTGGCATTCTGCATTGAGCGCAATATCTCAGATTATCTTCATTCTCAAACGAACATCTGACGCATTTAATCAATTTTTACAGGCCTCAAAAAAATAAAATTTTATTGGAAATGGTGGTTTAAATCAGTTCTTCTACTTCCTTTGAGGTATAAATTTTAAATTTCCCGCTTTTGACAATGGTTGCAACCTCTGGATTCTTAAATTCAGCCCCATCATCTATGGATGCTTTGATTGCTTTGATACCAAGCTTTACAGCATCTTTTTCGCTAAGGTTCTCTTTATATTCCTTTTCAAGGAATGAAGTTACCTGTTCCTTTCCTGATCCAATTGAAACGGCCTTATATTCGTTTATTGTTCCAGAAGGATCGCAATCAAATAGTCTTGGCCCAATTGTATCGAAACCAGCGAAAATCATCGAAACACCATATGGCCTGACTCCTCCATACTGAGTATATTGCTGCATCTGGTCTGCAACTCTCTTCACGAGGTTTTCAATATTTACAAGTGAACCGTATGTGATTTTTTCCTGCTGTGATGCTATCCTTGCAAAATCAATAAGAACTCTGGCATCTGCTACCAAACCTGAAGTTACACATCCCACCAGATCATCTACAAGCTGTATTTTCTCAAGTGAATTCTGTTCAACCAGTCTGCTCCTGACCCGCTTCTCTGATATGAGGGCAACGCCTCCGTCAAATCTTATACCTAGTGCTGTCGAGCCTCTTTTTACCGCTTCCCTTGCATATTCTACCTGGAATAATCTTCCATCGGGCGAGAATACCGTTATCGCCCTGTCATAAGCCATTTGTCCTTGCTGCATAATTTCACCGTGCCAACCTTAATCTGTTTAAATAATAAATCTTTTCTAATACATTTTAGCTTCATTTGATGGTTAGAATGTTAAATAGATCAATAAACCTGCTTTGAATAAAGCTGCCACAAATGATAGTGCCATCCTCCTAATTTATAATGATATGATTTCTCATAATGTTAATAGTCAACCAGTTCATGACATGATATTGTTTCCATACTGCAGCAAGTGCAAGGCTAAAAAGAATCTTTGTGGGCTTGGATATTGCCCTATCATTAAAAATATAGGAGAGTATATAGGAAATTTTCAACTGAGTGCAGGTGATGTGGATACCCAGACACCTCCGGGTGTTTTCATTGGAGAATATAACTATCCCGGGGTTTATGCCGGCCCAATGGCTGTTTTAGATATCAATAAACCTTTTTTTTCAGAAAAATTGTATGGAAAATCCATGGATGAGTTACTGAAATTAAATGCTAACAGGTATAGAACCTCAAAGACCGTGAGGGTCAATATTTTGGACTCCCCCTTTATTATTGAACTACAGGAGGCAGCTATGGCCACAAATAATGTGGAGATGAACTTCAGAAATGAAAAATTCATAAAAAAGGATGCAGGAAGAGAATCATTTGAAACACCGGTTGGCCCCATGGCGATTGTATCATCCCTGAAAATCCTAGAGAATCCTAAGATACCGACAAAAGTCGATTATATGAGAGAAGATATTCATCTTAAAAGCAGGCCTGCCATGGTGAAGCTTTATGAATCAGGTTATGACATCTCCTATATTCAGGGAATCCTTTCTGCCGGTGTTCTCGGAGTTAAGAAGAATAGAAAGCTTGTCCCAACAAGATGGTCAATAACTGCGGTTGATGAAACATTAAATGAACATCTGAAAGATCAGATAGGCAATTTTCCTCAGCTAAATGAAATTCTGATGTTTTCCGGAGAATATTTGGGAAATCGATTTCAGATACTCCTTATTCCTGGGCCATACTCATTTGAAATGTTTGAGAAATGGGGAAGCGGCTCAGTGTGGGGTGAAGGAGATGTGGCGCATGAATGGGAATGGATCAATGGAAGAAAGGAATATGCTGATGAAATTGCAGGTGCGTATTACGCAGCCAGACTTTCAGCAACAGAATATCTCCATAAGATAAGAAAGCAGGCATCAATAGTAGTGTTGAGGAGAATTGGAGGAGAATACCATTCTCCAATGGGGGTATGGGTTATCAGAGAAACTGTGAGAAATATACTCAATGGAACAGGAAGTAAATATACAGACAGGGAACTCTTATGTCGCGAGAACAGATTTATAATTGAAAATTGGGTCAGTCTTTCAAAAATATGGCAACTTACACTTACACAGAAATACCTGTGGCAATTTTAACGTCATCAATAATGTTAAGGTGTTTAAAAAATGACAATTGAAAATTTTCGAATTCTTGACAATCATTTTCATTTGAGGCCGGACGGTTTATACATAGATGCAGTAAAGGCTTTTAAAAAAGCCGGAGGAGACATTATCAATCTGGTCAATCTTCCCGATTATACCATTCCAGTGTCCGGGTACTACGAACAAATATATGAGCGAACCTTAAGAATGGCAGACTTTGTAAGAAAAAATTCTGATATAAAAGTCATGGTTACTCTTGGACCTTATCCTCTGGACTATTTTTACTTCAGGCAGTCTTCCACAGACCCCGTTAAAAAAATGTTAGATGGGATTTTGATCCTTGAAAGATATGCAAAGGATAACACCATATGTGCAGTTGGTGAAATAGGGCGGCCACACTTTGAAGTCGATGCCCTTGTAAAGGATGAATCAAATCAAATACTCCTCAGAGGATTCCAACTGGCAGCCGATTACAAAATTCCTGCAATTCTCCACACGGAGGATCTTGATGGTGCTGCCCTCTCAGAATTGCAGATCATGGGGAACAATGCAGGTATTCCGCCCCACATGATAATCAAACATCATGCAACCGTTTTAAACCTGAAGTCTGAATCCGCATTAAGCATGTCAGTTCTTGCAACAAGGCCAAATCTCCGCGGTTCAATTGAAACCGGGAAAGGTTTCCTTCTGGAAACTGATTATGTTGATGATTCATCAAAACCGGGAAAGGTTATCTCTCCAGACTCTGTGCCAAGGAGAGCACTGATGATTAAGGGAGAATACACAAACTATGAAAAAATAATGTCAGAGGTGTTTCTCAGGCTTCCTTCAAAAATCTATGGAAAGGAACTCTTTGAAATCTGAGAAAAATAGCGCTGATACATCTGTCAGCCTTTTAATTTTTGTAACCGTATTTCCAGCATAACTTTATAAAAAGGCTAAAAATCAGTAACCAATGATCAAAGTTGGGATAAACGGCTATGGGACCATTGGAAGAAGAGTTGCAGATGCAGTAAGACTCCAGAAGGATGTGTCAGTTATTGGAATTGTAAAAACAAAGCCCGATTATGTTGCCGTGGAGGCATCCAGAACGTTCAATGTTTATGCGAACAGTGAAGATACTCTAAAAACTTTTGAAACCTCAGGGATAAAAGCAAAGGGAACCCTAACTGATCTTTTGCAATCTGTGGATGTCATGGTTGACTGTACCCCGGAAGGAATGGGAGAGAAAAATAAGGAGCTATATAAGAAAAACAAAGTAAAGGCAATATTTCAAGGCGGAGAAGAGGCAGAGATTGCCGACCAGAGTTTCAACGCTTATTCCAGCTATGATAAAAGTGTTGGAAAGGATTTTCTCAGGGTTGTATCCTGTAATACCACAGGACTTGCCCGTACAATTTATCCAATAATGAAAAAATTTGGAGTAAACTCAGTGGATGCAACACTGGTTAGAAGGGCAACTGATCCCAATGACAGCAAGAAGGGACCAATTAATTCCGTTGAGCCAAGCCTTAAATTTCCCTCGCATCATGGCCCGGACCTCAAAACTGTTCTGGATGTCAGTGAGGTCGGAACTGTGGCTATTAAGGTTCCAACAACGTTGATGCATGTTCATTCAATATCATTAAAAACTGATTCAGTTGCTTCAAAGGACAAATTAATTGAAGAATGGGGAAAATTCAACAGAATAATACCTCTTTCAGGGAAAAGCGGCTTATCGTCCACATCTCAAATAATGGATCTGGCCAGAGAATTTGGTAGAAAAAGAGGAGATCTCTTTGAGATAGCCGTGTGGAAAGAGAGTATTTTTGCATCAGGAAACACCGTTAGATATATTCAGGCAGTGCATCAGGAGAGCGATGTTGTTCCTGAAAATGTAGATGCCATCAGGGCCATAATGGGTTATACCGATAGGGAAAAGTCCATTACCGATACGGATAATACCATGGGAATATTCAGGAGGGATTTGTAATGGTTGAATCAAAGAAAGCAGAAACAGACAAAATGTCAATTGAAGATATACCCGGTGTGGGGGAAGCAACAGCTGAAAAGCTCAGGGACAGCGGTTATGATGATGTAATGGCAATAGCTGTAGCTGCTCCTAAAGATCTCTCTGAGATAACCGGCATAGGAGAAGGGGCAATTATCAAGATTATAGCAGCGGCCAGAAAGCTGGCAGATGTTGGAAATTACGAAACTGGTGAAGAGATTCTAAACCGCAGGAAAAATGTCCTTAAGCTTACCACTGGGAGCAAAAATCTGGATAATCTGCTTGGAGGAGGTTTAGAAACGCAAACCATAACAGAATTCTTTGGTGAGTTTGGTTCAGGAAAAACTCAGATTATGCATCAGATTGCCGTCAATGCAACCACCTCTGAAAGCGATGGGGGATTCAACTCCGATGTTCTTATTATAGATACCGAGAACACTTTCAGACCTGAAAGGATAGTTCAAATGTCCAGAGCAAAGAATCTTGATTCAGATGAGGTTCTGAAAAGAATTCACGTGGCCAGGGCTTTTAACTCGCATCATCAGATATTGCTTGCTGAAAAGGCTTCCCAAATGGCAAAGGACTTCAACATAAGGCTTCTTATTGTAGATTCCCTGACATCACACTTCAGATCTGAATATATGGGAAGAGGATCTCTATCAGAAAGGCAACAGCTGCTAAATCGTCATATGCATGATCTCCTTCGATTTGGAATGCTGCAGAATGCGGTCATTGCAGTCACAAATCAGGTGGCAGCAAGACCTGATGTTTTCTTTGGTGATCCTACGGCCCCAATAGGAGGAAATATTGTAGGACATACTGCAACATTCAGAATTTATCTTAGAAAGGGAAAAGCCGGAAAAAGAATAGCGAGGCTAATAGACTCCCCATATCTTCCAGAAGGAGAGACCGTAATACAGCTGTCCGAAGAAGGTATTCTGGACGGAATCTGAGAAAATACTTCCAAAATCTTTTTTTTGTGCAACTTAATAATTAGAAATTGATAATGTGATTTTTCTGAAACTAAAAAAAATGCACTAAGTTATTTAACTCAGATTACATATATCGCTTGATGTGGGATCAAATCACAACCAAATTCGGAAAGAATCCTTCACAGATGAAGGTAGTTAGATATTTCGTAACATATGGACTATCTGTTAACGAGAAATTCCCAGAGGAACCTTCAGTTTTTTGTGCAAACATTGAAGTGAGACCAAATGCCATAGCTCTGGCCATTGGTGTTGACAGAAGAGTTGTGCAGAGCGTGGTAAATAAGATTTTTGCCGATAAGGAGCTATTGAACTTTTTCAAAGAGATGCGCCCCATAGCCGATATGGGACAGCTATCGTCAAAGATATTGCGCCTTGGCGTAATTGAAGTTATTCCAGAAGACCCTTCCAGACCGGGCATCATTTCAGGCATAGTTAAGGTAATTGCAGATTACAATATTGGAATAAGACAGGTAATGGTGGATGACCCAATAATTTCTGATTCACCAAGAGCAAGGATCGTTACTGATTCTCCATTGCCCGGAGAAGCAGTTCCCCTTATGAAGAAAGTGCCCGGAGTAAAAGGAATAATTGTTCTTTAATAATGTATTATTTGAAACTATGGTGTAATAACAAAAGTCTATATGATATCTGAAAACAATTTATCAATTGAAAATAGCAATAAATTTATTGCCAATCTAATCATATCATTCATAGCCAAAATATATGGAGGTAAAAACCTGTCATGCCAATATTGAAGCCAAGAGGAAGAAAAAATTTGGAAGATGATGGCCCAGTTAAATTTCTTGATCTGGCAGAATATAAATTCTTCGAGGAAGACGAAACAGAAAAGAATTCACTGAGAGTTGCAGAAATTTCCAAGTATGAAGATGTAAGGAAAATAGCTGATTATCTTTACAATGGCGATATCATAATTCTGGACTGCAGCTATGCCCAGAGGGATGACCTTAACATGCGAAAAATAATCGAGGAGATCAAGGGCATGGGAAAGGATGTTGGAGGCGATTATGCCGCGCTTTCGAAGACTCTTTACGCAATAACGCCCAAGGGAATTACTATTGATCGCAGAAAGATAAAATCCTCATTCTAAATTTCATTATCGGGGTATGAGCTGACTATCGCCTGTTGACCATGCTTGTAAATATTGCAAACAGATTTGCGAAACCATCATGCCATGTGTGAAGTTTCGGCTTCGTCATTCTTACACCGTATCTTATTGGGACCTCGATAATAGATCCGTGAATGAAAGCTTCGATCTTTATGTCCTGTGAGAATGACATTCCGTCGCTGAGCCTGACCATTTTTTTGAAAATTTTATTTCTGAAAAGCCACATTCCGCTCTGTGAATCTATTATTCTAAATCCATAGAATAGGAATATAGCAAGGTTAAGTACGCTATTTCCAATAAAATGAAGGTTAGTGTAAGAATTCTGGTTCCTCAAAGTCATTCGATCACATGATATAAAATCAACATTGTTTATTTTTAATAATTCTATAAGCGTACCCGCTATTTCAGAAGGATATGTACCATCACCATCTAGACATAATATGAGATCCCCTTTACAATTAGAAATCCCGGTTTTATATGCAATCCCATATCCCCTTTTCGGTTCCTGGATCACTCTGGCGCCCTTTTCCTCTGCAATCTGCCTTGTGCGGTCCTTTGAATCTGTATCAACCACTATAATTTCCATGGGAGAAAGATACCTGAGACCGTCGATAACATCGCCTATTGTCTTTTCTTCATTCATTGTTGGTATAACCACGCTCAACGTCTCTTTTTCCAATTTTCTTCAATCTTGAGATATATTTTAGCATAAAATATCTTCTATGCTGATTATTGTGTATTGGTATCAAATTTTATTAACTGGCTTAGTCCAAGTCGCTATTTCTCATATTTTATATACCCATAATTTTATTAACTGGGCATCGAAGGTTAGGCTTCAGGTTGGTATAATTTGAGAAATACCATTTTTACTTTCTACTGTATAGGAAATATCTGCAGCACTGTTTAGCTCCGAATGATGGGTTATGACAATCAACTGCGGTATTATACCCTCATCCCTCAGAGAATATGTTATTATTTCCTTCAGGTCATTTCTCCTTTCTTCGTCGAGGAAATTTGTGGGTTCGTCCATGAGCATAACACTGATGCTTGAAAGAAGATATTTGGCCATCGCCATGCGTAATGCAATTGCAACTGCAGTCCGCTCCCCACCGCTGAGCTGTTGCAACTCTTTAACCGAGCCATTCTGATAGACCTCAATATCAAGATCTTCCGTAACTTTGACCCCCTCCACTGAAAGGTTGAAATGCGTCATGAGTTCTGTTGTCATATCGGTGATAAATTGAGAAGACCTGACACGAATAAGCCTTGGCAAACCATCCCTCCTGAATGCAGGTATGAGTTTACCCATTACAATGTATGCTTTCCTCATTGATGTGAGCAATGAAATATTTGCCTGGAGTTCTTTCAGATGATTATCAAGCCTTTGAAGCTCTTCATTTCCAGAAGCGATTTTTTGTTTCAATACAATTATCAGTTTGTTTAAAGCATCAGTTTCATTTTTCTTTGATTCCAGATCCTTTTCAACAACTTTCAATGATTCAAGTTTTTCCACTATTTTGGACATTTCTGTGCTTTTCTCCTCGATTTCTGCAACTGCTTTGGATAAATTATCTTTCTTATCTTTGAGAATCTTCCTCTTCAAATCTGTTCCGCCTACTTTTTTTCGGAGAATATCAATATTTCTTTCCATAGATTTTGCTTCCTCCAAATATGATTTGACTGGTATGAATCCGGATTCTTTCTCTATCTCTTTATTTTCCATTTCAAGTTTTGATAATGTTTGCAATTGGTCTGTTTGTTTCTTTTCAATTTCAGGCAGATTTACTGAGTCATTTACTGCCTTAAGGCGTTTGTATTCGTTCCATTGTGACTCAATTTCCTTAAGCCGTTTTGTTGCGGCTTCAATTGACAATTCTGCCTTTTTGTATTCAGACTCAAAATCAGTATTATTTGAGATTTCTTTAGTGAGTTTATCAATATGCTCTCTCAGTTCATTTTCTCTCTTTTTTAGAGAATTGAATTCCCCAAGTACAGTACCATTTATGAAGTCAAGCTGATTCTTGAGTTTCGGTATTTTGATATCGACTGCCCTGATCAATCTCTCCAAACTTTCAATGTTATTTAACAGTCCAATTTTTTCAGACTCATATTGATCCATGATTTCTTTTCTATGTGTTTCGCTAAGATCCTGCCTGCAAACGGGGCACTGATTCCTGTCTCTGAGCAAAAGTATGTTTTCATTTATTTCCGCAATCTTGTCCTTTGAGGATTTGATTTGACCTTGGGAAATTGCTTTTTCCTGTGATATCCTTTCTAATTCATCTTCTGTGAATTTTTTCATATCATTGATCTTTGCCAGATCTGGATCATCAATTGATAATTTCTGTTTCAGGTTTTCCAAAAACTCATTCAATCGTTTGGACAATTCCAAATGATCCTTTTCCCTGTTTTTAAGTAATGTCTTATTTCCGGAAATTTCCAGGAATCTTTGCCTGTTTTCCTTAACCCATGTTGATTGTATGGATGTATCCTTAGTTATGGCCTCATACTCCTCAAAATACGGTTTTATTGCTTCCATTTGATCTTTACGAGCTTTTGTCATCTCTATTGAACGTGATAGCTCCTGCAGCTCATGCTTTATCTTATCGATCTGTTGCCCGTTCTGAAAATACTTTTGTATTATTGCCCTGAATTTGTATCTTTTATCTTCTTCAAGGGTTCTAAGTCTCTTTTCGTCCTCAGCATCCACTTCTATTTCTTTTGTTAAATCATCTATGGTTTCCTTAATTTCTGTTATGGATTTATTTAAGGATTTAATTTCAGCTTCAAGTGCAGCCTTTTTCTCCCGTTGGTTGTTAGATTCAATTTGTTGTTTTTCTAATTGCTCCGTTGAATTCTTAATAATTTCTAACTTTTCATTTTCTTCCCTTTCTTTCATTTTTAAATTTTCAATGGTTTGAGTTATTTCATTGGCCCTTAATTTTTCTGAATTATAGATGACTTCTACAGGTTCCAACCCTTTTATATCTGATTCAATACCCTTCTTCATTTCATTTAGCCTGTCAAATACCTTTTGAAGATTGTGCAGACCGAGGATTTCATTGAAAAGATCCAGCCTCTTGCTCTTCTGTTTTGTTATAAGTGAATCTATCTGTCCCTGTTCAATGAAAACCGAATTCATAAAAACCTCATCTGAAACGCCTATAATCCTTGATATGACCTGATTAACTGCGGTTACACCCTCTGCAAGTACCCGATCCCCGGAAGATATGACTGCTCCCCTGGTATCGATCCTGCTGCCAGACCTTTCAAGGGTCCTTTCCACTGAATATTCACTGCCTTCCAGATTGAATGTAAGTTTCACCTTTCCATGTTTTTTACCATATTGCAGGAGATCGCGATTGCTTCTCTGCATTCCGAACAAGGCAAATTTTATTGCTTCAAATATGGAAGATTTTCCGGCACCGTTCTTACCCACTATGATATTTACCCCACTGTCGAAATCAATTGATGTTTCACTATGTGAAAGAAATGATTCCATCCTGAGGGATCGGATAATCATAGTTTTGCACCTATGCCTAGCCTTTTTTCAATGCTTTTAACAGCATCTTCAGGGTCATTGTCCATCACATCACGATATACCTCATAAGCCATTTTGCCTGTATCCTCATCATCTGAAAAATATTCAAGGAACATATCTTTTAGAGAGTCAGTTATGGAAGAAATGTTGTGCTTTTCAAGTTCCTGTGCCTTGATTATTGGTGTTCTAATAATGAAGAGATCTGTAAATTGAGAGACTGTATCAATGACCTCATTTATCTTGATTTTTTCCTGAATCTCCATTGTAAGAATTCCCTTTTTGACTTCAAGACGATCCCTGTTTTTTGATGCGAATGCCGCTATGGATTTCATGACGTTTTCAAGTGTTCCCTGAACCATGACCTGAGGGCGTACAGATCTTAGGCCTATTTTTTCAACGCTTGTTTGATCATTTTCCACGGAGACCATGTTAATACTCTTTCCATGACGCATATAGAAATCAATTTCATTGGTTGATTTAATCTCAGTTGAACCTGCGTATGAGAATATTGAATTTCCAATCTTCTTTTCCAGTCGATTATGAATATGTCCGAAGGCCATGTAATTGAAATTTACCGGCAATTCCTCCGAGGTTGCTTCGCACTGTTCGCTTATGAAGTATGGGGATATGGCCTGATGTGAAAGGAGGACCGCCATTTTGTTTTCAGCCGCTTCAAAATTGGCTCTTTCGTACTGGCTCCTGAGCCTTTCCCTTCTCATCCCTTTCATGTTAGAAATGCCTCCAATAAGTATCTGTTCTGATCCGTTTATATGGAGAATGGATTCATATTCTTCCATTCCCAGTACCTTCACACCAAGAAAATCGAATATCTTTGAAGCAGGAATGTCATCTTTCTTGGGGCGATCATGATCGCCCATTATCATATAAAATGGGATATTTCTGGCCTGAAGTTTGAGTATATTATCCCTGAAAACAGATAACGCTCTGTTATCAGGTCTGTGCTCATCAAAGAGATCACCGGAATGGACCACAAAATCGACGTCTCGATCAAGGGCAATCTGAACAGATTCAGTAAATGCCTCATAGAAATCATCTTCCCTTTCCTTTATGGAATATTGCCTGCTACCAAGGTGCGTATCTGAGATATGCGTGAACCTGAACATTTTAACCCTCCATGAGTTTAGAAATTCTGTCCCTCTCAACCTTTGGATCCTTCAGCCTATTTCTCAGCTCCCTTGCTTCCCGCAGCAAAGACAGCAGGTCGATGTCGCCTCCACCCTCCATTGTCTCTCTTCTTCTAATTTTTACAACGGTGGGAAATCTCACTATTTGACCTGTTATAACAGCCTCTCCTGTATTTAATGACGGCAAATCGTCGATAATCGCCTGACTGACAAACTCACAACTCTCGGCTATGGCCCTTTGATCTATAGGATTTGTGATACGAAGTATGATCTGAGAATTGCATTGGCTCAAAACATCCTGATCTATTTTTCCCGGTCTCTGGGTTATAACAACAAGAAATACTCCGAACTTCCTTCCCTCTCCAGCAATCTTCTTAATGAGAATAGGAAGTTTGCCAAATGATTCAAGCCCCACAAAGTTATGTGCCTCTTCTATAAATACGAAAACAGGTAATTTAAATTCTCCCGATACCTTCTTATCATAAATCTCTTCCAGAACTCTTAGGGTAAAATACGCTGTGACATCCTGATCGAGCCCGGAAAGATCAAGCACTGACAGCTGTCCCGGGCCAAGATACTCTGAAATGTCAGTTGTTCTCTGGCTGAAAATATCCTTTATGGATCTCAGGAGGGCGATTCTCCCAGAAATCTTCCCTCTTTTATCAGGGGTCAACCTGTCCACACTTTCAAGAAAATCTTTAAGATCTCTCTTTCCTCCTGTCTTTTGAAGGGCTTCCCGTACAATATCCCTCAAGGTTGTCCATTTTTCATTTATTCTCATAATATCGAAAAGGTCGTCCTCGTCAAGATCCTGGAAACGTAATGTGAACATTTCAGTTATGGCAGACATTTCTGCGCTATATCGTCCTGTGCTCATTGGCGTCCTGAACACCTTTGTGTTCTCTGAAAATACCTTTCCGGAACTGCTTCTCTTCATGAGAACATAATCTGCATGAGGGTCGAGAACGACAATGGTACCACCCTTTTTCAGGATCTCCTCTATGAGAACAGCTGCCGTGTTGCTTTTTCCTGCGCCGGTCTGAGAAAGGATGGCAAGATGCCTTCTGAGACCCGATAAGCTTACCCCAATGGGAATGTCCTCATGATCGGCAAGATTGCCGATATAGATTGAGTCCTCATCAGGAAATCCAAAAAGTTTCTTCAGCAATTTAGTCTCTGCAATTCTAACTACTGTTCCGGGCCTTATTATTTCCCTTCCGCTCTTAAATACTTCATCATCCTTTATGGTGCCAGTTGTTTTGGCTATTGCAACGGTAACAGACTCATTAATATCTGCATTAACGAACTTCTCCACACTGTTATAATCGATACCCTCCTTGAGCAGATCGCTTCTGGAAACTATTCTCTCTACCCTTGCTATTACCTTTGAATTTTTATTGTCTACAGAAACATATTCCCATCTTTTCAGATCAACATCCGGTCTGACAACAAATCTGACCGATTCAGGCATATTATCTCCAACAGTATAGCCTATCTCAGATCCTGATTCTTGCACGTCTCTCACCCCTGGTCTCTGGCATGATAACCCCTGTTTCCTTCTCAAAAGCTTTCATTAATACATCCTCCGATTCCTCCCTGGTGAATTTGATCCTCCTATCCACATCTGATAGCCAGACATTATGCACTTTTAGCCCCGAATATGCCCAGACCACCATTCCAACTATCTTTGTTAATACATCGTCTATGTTGCCTTCCCCAGCCATAAATACAGTGTCAACCCTCATTGGAGTGTCGTTCAATGCAGGGAGGAAATGAGTCGTAACTATTCTCAGATTCTCTCCTCTGAAGTTCCGTTCATTGATTATTGGGACAGTATAACCAGGGAATCTGGCAAGTGACTTAATTATTGTATGATCTGTGACAGAATTTGAATACTCTTTTTTTCTTTTGGAATCGTCAATGTCAGATCCATCAAGCAATTCTTTCTTAAACACCTTGGAATCTGAACTTTTAGAAATAAATACCAGTCGCGTCTTTTTTTCTCTGGCTTTTTTTAGCAGATTTTCCATTGTATCCATATACTGTTCGGGAAATTTTTCCAGATCGTCCCCCTCAACTCTTTCTATTTTTTCGCTGATTCTACCAGATGCTGATCCATCTAAAAGCGCTATTCCGATATTTTTCTCCGAAAGGCACTTTATCAGTGATTCATGCTCCCTTATTTCCATGCTTCGCGTCACATAAGTTTGCAGGGAATATCTATTTACAACCTTTATTGAAACCTCTGATGATAGAAATTCATCCTGACCCGAGATGGTCATAGCCCTTGTAAGTATAATCTTCATGCCGTTGTATAATTCCCTTACGAATTCTGAACCATCGGTTGCCGATATGATCGAATCCGGTTTTAATCCTTCTGGTAAAGGCAGGAAACTCTTTTCTATTTCCCGTGAGTAAATCTCGCCTCTTTGCGAGTTTGCGGGAATAACAAGAGCTTCCCTGATCTTCTCCCTGTTTTCTTTCAGGTAATTTATGTAATCTGAATAGTAATTTGTCAATAATATCAATAGGCAGAACTAGTCTTAAAGCTTTATTGCTTTTCTTAGCCATAGATGCGTTATATTCCTTTCAGCTATTTCTGATTCCATGAATTTTAGGTCATGGGAAGACAAAAGGATTGGCTGTAAAGCAAAGAATGAACATTGCTATGGCAGCAACCCCTATGACTATGTCCTTTTTTGAAAGCTTACTATAATCATCAAGTGCTGGAGGATGCGTTATCCCAAGGAATATGATGAGCATGGCAAGTAGAAGCCATCCCAGATAGTTGTAATACAACCCGAGAAATATCATTACCATAAAGAAGAAGTAACTGGCGTATCTCGCTTTGCTTCCAAGCAACCCTCTTATTACATGCCCTCCGTCAAGCTGCCCCACAGGCATCAGGTTGATTGCTGTTGCGAAGATACCTACCCAAACGGATATGACCATGGGGAATAGTACTGGATGCCCTGATGGCGGGATGTTCAGTGAGAATATGTTGTAAATAAATGGAAAATTCAGATAAAATGGAATTATGTGCCTCAATGGAATGTAAGTAACCTGGAAATAATTTGCCAAAAACAGAAGGGGCAGTGCTGTGAGAAACCCTGCAATTGGGCCCGCAGCACCTATTTCTGTCATGGCCCTCTTGTTTGGTATTGGATCCCTCAGAGAAATAAATGCCCCAAAAGTCCCTATGGAAGCACCAATTGGCACGAACGGAATAAAAAATGGCAGTGATGCTTTAACTTTCAATTTACGTGCCACAAGAAAGTGTCCTAGTTCATGAACACCCAGTATTGTGAGAAGTGGTAGAGAGAAGAAGACAAGGCTAAAAAGAATCGTTCTTCCGAAGAAATCCGGTCCCCTTGTAACAAAATTCTGGGAATAGAGATAACCGGCGTAAACTGTGGAAAGTATGGTTAATATTAACATGATGATGTTTACATAAACTGGAGCATACTTTCTTTTTTCGGTGAATGTTACTCCAATAAAATTTTCCTGTCCTTTCTCAATGAATGGGATATATCCTTCTGGAATCAAAACAAGACGAAGACTGTCGAAGGCTTTTCCGAAGTCGGGGTTATCTGAATCGAGAAAGTAAAATCTCAAGAGATTAGGTTCGACTAATGTCTCATATATGTTGAACCTGGATTTGACTTCATCTAAAATGTGTCGAATCCTTTCATCAAGTTGTGGCGATTGCGTACTATCCATGATATTACCTTTTTATTTTCCCCAGTCTAACGGGAATCATTCATTTTCCTGATTCCTCTGACCCTGCTGGGAAACTGTTTGCCCTCCTCTGATCAGCGCATCATTGCAGGATGACACATCCTATACTCGTGCTGGAGCCCATGGATAGGCAATTTATAGCCCTAAGTCGTCATATGCAATCATGAATCATGCATACTATATTTCAGGGCATTTGATAATACGAGAAACCCTTAATAAACTTATGAGTAAATGTAACTGGTCAGTCTGAAAATCTGAAACCAATATTCTGCTTTAATCTTACCTTCGATAACTGATGGAGTATGACAGTAAAAATTCGCGAACCGAATGTGCTCGGCTCGGGACCTTTTGGAATTAAAAGCAATTTCTGTTTGCCACTCATAGATTAATGTATAGTGTCAGATTATTGCAGGATAATTATACAAAACATTTTTAGATAATGAGTTATGCAATATCTGTTGAAAATTACAGAATCTAAGATATATGCTATCTTGGAGGTATTGAGTAAAATGGATATGATAGAAATTAAAAAAGGTGGAAAATACACAGTGATTTCTCAGAGTGGCAAGGACGAACCTATGACAACTGTTGGAGAATTTGTCGGTTACACAATACTTGGAGAGGAAGGCGCAATATGCTTCAGAGTAACTGGGGAAAACAAGAAGACCCTTCTGAGATTGATTCCCGTTTCAGGTCTCATAGCCATAGAGTTTGACGATGAGGATTTACTGAGTCCGAAGAAAAAAGAGGAGAGTATGGACAAAACAACCTACTTCAACTGAATTTCTTTAATAATATCGTAGTGGGGACCTCCGGAAGTAAGTTCACTTTTAAAAAAGATTAACCTGTTACAAATCTCATCGGTGAACTTCTCGTTTCCAAATCTTACCATAATATTTTTTAAATCTTCAGGTTTTCTGAATCTAGAAATCGTTATGTGAGGAACAAATGGCTTCTTTTCCTCAGGAATGCCTTCTAGTGAAAGTGCCTTGCTGATTGTTTTCTCCAGCAAATAAATTTCCGGAGAATATACCTTTATATATAGAACGTTGGCAAGACCCCTGGAAGGAAATTGTCCAACGGATTCAGCCCGAACCCTGAACGGCTGAAAATTGATCCTTTCCATTACCTGAGAAATCTTTGATGCGTTCGTATCGTCTATATTACCAAAAAACCTCAAGGTGATATGTATCTGATCAGGAGAAACAGATTTCGCAGTCTTCTCATGTTCCCTTGTAATCTGTTCGAACAGTGGGGACATTTTATCAAGAGATTGAAGAGGAACAGCTATAAATCCTCTCATTCATAATGATCGGCTACACTATATATACCTTTTTTATCTTACTGCAAGCATGCACGAAGTTCCTGAGAATTTGAGCTATACTAAAACGCACGAGTGGGTTAAGCAGGAGGGTAACATTTGTATTGTGGGAATAACAGATTATGCCCAGAGCCAGCTCACAGATATCGTATATGTTGATCTTCCAAAAGTAGGAAAAAAATTGAAGAAAGGTGAGGTTTTGCTCACGGTTGAATCAGTCAAATCCGCGGAAGATGTCTTTTCGCCAGTTGATGGAGAGGTTGTAGAAATTAACAAGGATCTTGAAGATAAACCAGAGACCCTGAACAAGAAGCCATACGAAAGCTGGATGGCAAGGATCAAAACCTCTGGTGGAATTATTTCATTAATGAAACCAGAAGAATATAAAAAATTCATTGGAGAATAGATGCCTGATCGAAGGGATTCGTACTACTGGAAAGCAAAAGAAAATAATTACAGTAGCAGAGCAGCTTTCAAGCTCATAGATATTTTGAATAAGTTTTATTTATCTATTGAAGAGCGCAGTATTCTTGAGATCGGCTCCAATCCAGGAGGATGGGCAGAGGTAATCTCCATGAATAACCCATCCTTTCATATTGCCGTCGATATAAAGAAGGAACCCTCAGAATTACCATATATTTTCATAAGGGGCGATATTTCAAGAGATACCACATGGGATAGCATAGTATCCACATTGAATGAAAATAGAATACGTACTTTTGACCTTATTCTTTCCGATGCAATGACGAATACTTCCGGCAACAGTGATGTTGATCATTCTTCGTCTTACCTTATCTGCAAAAAAATAATGGAGAAAGGCATTCCATTATTGAACAGAGGTGGAAGCGTTATTGTAAAGCAATTCCAAGGTGATCTGACTCAATCCTTCATTGAAGACTGGTCCGATTATTTCAGAAGAGCGACCATCACAAAGCCCGCTTCTTCAAGACAGGCCAGTAGAGAAATTTACATAGTCTTTAAATCACTTGTTTAGAGACAAAACCCATGTCTGTTAGTTTTTGTAATGTCTGCGCGTAAAATTCGTATTCTATAATGATTGCTATTCTTGAATCCTTGATTTCTTCGACTTCCTTTGATATATTTTCCAGTATAGTCTCAATCCTGAAATCATCCATTTTCTTGTTTCCCTTATTTTTATCCATCTCATTTTTCCATGACATGACAAAATCTTCAGGATTATCTTCGTTGAAGGGTTTTTTCATTATACGTTTTTTTCTTATTATGTAACTGACCATATTTCCAGTAGTAAATGTCTCTGAATATTTACTTCCAAATTCATCCTCGGCTGCATCAAGACCCTTTGCTGGAATTTCCCTGCTAACAGAATATCTTATTGCCTCAATATAGATTGGAGGGGGAACCATTACCTCGCCGAATCTTGAAAGAAGAGTCCCGTAAATGATTTCATAATCGTTGAGATCCAGTTCAAATGGATCTTCGATGAATTTTGTAAGCCCCTCCACCTCACCGGGACTTATGCCAATGAGCATAATATGCGGGATGAATTCATAGAGCTTATCCTTAAGTTCATTACCATCTGAAATTAAGCCCTTGATTCCACCAATCAAAAGCACTTCGGTTTTGTCTATATTTTTTAAATTTACATATTTCATGAATGAATCCTTGTTCTGCTAACAACTCTTAAAAATTCATCATGATCAGAAATTTCTGACAGTTTTTTTGCAGTTATGACTGAGCACCCTCCAACTGTTTCTTTGCTTGTTTCCTGCCTGCTTACTAGAAGAGGAAATTTATCCATAAGATCTGAAATGCTTTTAATTGCAAGAATTCTTTCCCGATTCATGGCCATGTCTTCAAATAAACCCATCAAAAACAGACCTTCCCTCATATGGTCTCTGGCGAGGGCATTGAATGGAGCCTTCCGTATTAGATTCATATCCAGTCCAATTTTAATCATGTTTGTGTATATATCGTATAGGAATTCATCTTCCGGCTTCTCCGGTTCATCTTCCTTTACGTTCGTATATTCCGAAATATCTATTCTTCTGCTGATATCCTCCTTTAATATTTTTGTTAATTTTTGGAAGACTTCCAGTGTTGCTGAATTTCCCGATTCATATAGAGAGATGGATCTGCGGGAAGTACCAATGCTCATGGAAACATTGCCAATAGATAGTCTGGCACGGGATCTGGCCTCCTGCATTTTCTTACCGTCCAGAGAGACATAATAGCCCCCGGGTCCTGCATAAACAAGTGGCTTCTCACCATATACATAATTATGGAATGTTTCCGTTGACATAATTGGAATTGAATGCCTGAAATAAACGATTCCATCCTCAAGAAATCCGTTTCCAGCCCTTTCGCCAATTAACAAAACCGCTGATCCAAGCATTTTACCGATTCTTGAAATTTCAATGGCGTTCTCTATTCTGAATGGATCCACATTGTAAAGGATTTTAATGACATAGGATTCATTGTCCCTTCTTGCAATGAGATCAAAAGAGGATAACCCGTCCAGATCACAGGCTGATATGGAGAAACCAGATTCCCTCAGGAATCTGCCTGTATACTCAATCATCCCTCTCCTGTAATCATCCATGTTCCATACAAACAATTACATAGATATAATAGTTTCGCTATCCTTTTATGAGCTTTTCCCTGAACTTTATCCGGTTTTCATCGCTTTCAGGGTCACTTATAACCTCGTAATTATCGTAAGGAGCCTTTGCAAGAGTTGCTTCGAAATTCATCATTATACCTGATCTAAAGGCATGAATGATTGCTTTCTCACCAGGTTTCATTTCAATTAAATTATCGACCTTTCTTGCCTTGATATCTGATCTGATATTTTTAAGAAATCTCTCTGAGAATCTAAACCTGTTAAGCGCGATTATTTCATCTCCGGGATAGAGACCTGCTTTCTGGGCTGGGGAATTTTCAATGACACCTTCCACGTTTATTTTGGAGTTGTTTACACCGCATATGATACCTAAATAGCCCTTTTCTTTTACTTCGTCATCCTCATTTTTAGCATAGGATCTTACGATCTTAAAACCAATTCTTTTCAGTTCGTTGTCAAAATCGATGGGTTCTACACCACGTACATATTTAGAGAAGAACGGAGAAAAATCAAGGCCCGATACTTCATGGAGGCTTGCAAGCAAATCCTTTTCTGTAAACCCCTTGCCGTCACGATTGTACTTTTCAAACAGCAGGCGGAAAAGATCATCCAGACTCTTCTGTCCATTTGTATGCTCAATAATACGTGTATCTATCATGAAGCCGAGAATTTCTCCCTTCAGGTAGTATGACACATAGCTGTTGATGTTGTTTGGAGACGGTCGATATAGTTTGGTCCATGAATCAAATGATGAATCTGATGCCGATTCATACTTACTCCCCGGAAGAAATTCATAAAATCTAATGTATTCCATAATGTGCTTAAAATATTCATCTTCCTTTATAATTCCGGTTCTGTAGAGATGAATCCATTCATAGAATGAAGTAATACCTTCTGAAACCCAGAGCAGAGTGGTATAGTTTTCCTCCTTGTAATTAAATGGCATCAGTTCTATTGGCCTGATCCTCTTTACATTCCACAGATGGAAGAATTCGTGTGATACCGTTGACAGAAATTCAATGTATTTTTTCCTTGGTGAAAATTGATACCGGTCCGTCTCAATAGTAGTTGAATTGAGATGTTCGAGTCCGCCTCTCTGGTTGTCAAGAATGTGGATAATGAATACATAGCGTTTATACGGAAGGTTTCCAAACTGTGCCTTATAACTTTCAACAATCTTCTTTGTGTCCTGAACCAGCTGATCTGGATCTTCATTGCCTCTTCCATACAGTGCGATCTCATGCTCCTTTCCGTCAACAGAGAATGTAAGGGAGCGATGTGTACCAATTTCCATTGGTGAATCAACAAGGATATCATAATTGGTTGCCCTGTATTTGTTGTCACCTGTTTTTTCCAAACCGGTGGATATTTTCCACTCTCCATATGGCTTAACCATTAATTCCAGGGATTGATCCTTATACCCTTCTATGTACATGAACACACTTGTTCCATTTAAGTATCCGTGCGTTGAATCCAGATGGCTGGTGTGAACACTTAATTCGCCAGCAAAGACTTCATAAGAAATAATAAAGTTTTTATGATTTCCATTGAGTATTTTCCACGAAGATTTATCCTTTCTCTGGATATCAATAGGTTCATTATCCTTACTCCTCGCCCTGAGCAATCTTACATTTCTGGCGAAGTCAAGGATATGATACGATCCTGGTGTCCATGACGGCATTGTTACAAGCACTGAGTCTTCAGAAACCCCTTCCACGTCCATTGTTACCTGGAAAAATCCATTCTGAGGTTCCTTCATTTCAAGAATATAACTTAACTTCATTGAACCTTCCCATCTACAGATTTCCTTACGATTTAAATTTTATCACTAAAAGACATTGTCACAATTTAGTTGATTTCGCCACAATTGATTGCACCATACCGAAAACATGAAATATCATGGAAACATTGGTCAACATGCGACTGAGGAAGGCACCTTACAGTGAATTCAAAAGAATATCATCATCGCTTGATGACTTCTCGTCACTGGATACTTCTTCTTCCCTCTTTATTAACAGAATGCCTCATATGGAACTGGAACTTAAGGAAAATGATCTCATAAGTATTATGAATCCAAAGTGCCCCCAGTGTGGTTCACACAATGTGGTGAAGAATGGCACATGTAAACGAACAATGGAAAACGGCATGGTATTCAGGATTCAGAGATATATGTGCACTAACTGCAGATATTCATTTGTTGCAAGACCACCCA
>JAKATR010000061.1 GCA_021818675.1 Thermoplasmata archaeon
CTCAGTGCCTCCCCATTGATACAATGGCCTCTTTCAATTCTGAAAGGCTGCTATAAAATTGCAATGACACTTTCTGGACGAGGTCTATTACCTGAGAGATTGATTCATCAGTTCTTTTCATCTGATCTATTGAAAGTTCCTGAGTCGTCTTTAGAATTTTCTGCTGTTCTTCCTGTACTTTCTGAAGGATTTCAAATCGCTCATAGAATTTGCCTGAATTGAGATCCTCAAGAAATCCCTTATATATTTTCATATTGTCGATGAATTTTGTAGGATGCACGGACTCAAATTCTGGCTTATCAGGGCCAAGAGAGAAATCCACGATTTCTGAAAGTTTTCCGTCCTTTGGATCGAAGATCTTTAGTTTTTCCCCTGTTTCTTTTTGAATTGCCCCTACCCTGAGAGCTAATTCATCCTGTTCAAGTGCCAACTCTCCCTTTATGACTTTGACATCAATGATATTGTTTGCAAGTCTCCTGAATCTTAATTTTGGATAATGCTTCCGGAATATCATTTCAAGATTCTCTATTTCCGGGAGGAATACATCCCTTGCTCTCTCCAAGAGGGTGTCTGGGTCTTCCACATCATCGTATGGCATGCGAATCTGAATCCCTGTAATTTTTAATGCCCTGGTGCTGAGGGTGCATGTAAAATCCTGAAATTCTACTATAAGGTCGGAATGATTCTTCAGATTTCTTAGATGTGTTGGATGGTCCCGAAGTTGAATCAAGTGGATGGAATCAGGTTGAAAGGCTTCCACAAAGGGAATTTTGAATTGAAGTGCGTGCAGACGCCAGAATTGACGTGGTTTTTCTGTAAGCGTTGCCCTTTTGACTGACTGCGTGAGGGTTGTTTCTGTGGTGTTGCCCTTTTGAATTTTGAACATTTCAAGAAGTGAATAGCCTAGAATGGTGAGAGAATATTGAACAAATGTGGAACGGAATTGCCTTACAATATAACCATGATTCTCCATTCTTTTTACCATTCTGATTACAGTTCCGGGATTCTGCTTAAGGGTTCTTGCTATTTCACGAACTGGCTTTCCTTGAAGGAGCATGGAGGCAATCATAGCATGCCTGAACGATGGTTGGAACTCTCTCATCGGCAGCACCTCCATGCAAGAGTTGCCTTTTTGGTGTTGCCCTTATGAATGAAAAAAAGGGAGATATTTGATTGTGGAATAAGGAAAATGGCTATGTTCTCTGTGGTGTTGCCCTTATTCTCTATAGTGTTGCCTTTTTGTTCTGCGCCGTTGCCCTTTTGGATCATGCTGACACCTCCTGAAAGAAAAAATCCATCAATTCTTTACCTCCGTTTCATTCTTTGGTTCTTTTGGTACTTCCGGACGGATGCAGTTACAATCTGGGGCATAGCACCTGACTGATGAGTATGGCACCCCAGAAGGACGGTAAAACCTCCCAAAGTGTTCGTAACCATCCTCTCCGGGATAGAGAAGATGGCCGCAATTTCTGCATGGTACGTTCTTCATCTTAGGACCTCCTTGAAGTGGTCGATTACGTCCCGTATGGGAGAAAAACCATGGAAGTAATTTTCTCCCAGTAGTGTGTTGGAACATTTTCTGCACCATGATTCTTCATGCCAGTGAAGAACCGGAAAATTGAAAGCCGGTTTTTTGGAATGGCAATTTGTGCATCTGACAGGTCTAAAGGTCCAGAACAGGCCTCTCTCAATGTCATGGATAAGAACAGTAATAGAGCCCTTCTTTTGCATATTTCATCTCCTTTTTTTCGGTTGGATCTTCTTTGATTGAAGTCTCGTCCGCTTTACTGGGCTTTACATAGGCCGTAAAGTCGATCTCACCTTCGTCATCCTCATCATCTTCGTAATCGTCCTTGTGGTATCTGCATACCCCCTGACCATCAGGCCCAATGTAATAACCGGAGACAATATCGTCAACATCAAAATCATTATGCCTACTGTCAAGTATCATACAGCAGTATACGCAATGCCCAGTCAGAGGCTTGTTTCTTTGTTTAGTCATCAGAACCCCGCCTCCTTGACCATGAAATTTGAATATCGCCTGATTACGAAATGTCCTGGATTTCTTTCGGAATGGTCTTTCCACGATTTGTTAATCCTCCTTGCGTGAAGGATTTTTCCGCAGGAGCATTCAAGATAAGTCATGCTAACACCTCCTTCCTGGGCAAGAACGAATATCTTTTGACCTCGCTGTGCTCTCCAGGGCTTTGCTGATGGTCTTTCCAAACCTCGCTGATGTGCTTGCTATGCAGAAGTGCACCGCAGGAGCATTCAAGGTAGCTCATGCCTGCACCCCCTTACTCGTATTTATAGGTAGATAAGTAAATCTCTTTATTTCGTAATGATCTGGATTCTTCTTGAGATGACCCCTCAATGCGTTTGTAGATTTTCTGAGATGAATGACAAGCCCGCATGAACATTCTGAATAACTCATTCCGGCACCTCTGATTCATCCTCCAAATCCTGGTAACTTGCTTCCGATACATCAATTCCATAGTCCTTTATTTCATTCACAAATCTTCTTTTTTCACTCATAAAAATCTTTCCTCCGTCCTCGTGATTTCAGCAATTTCCGGTATTCTCATTTTTAATTTTCTCAAAAGTTTATTTATGGTCTTTCTGGTTGCTCTCAAATATATGGATAGGGTGACTGATTCCTGCAAATCATCTCTGAGCATCCTAAGAGATCTCTCAATTGCAAGGAGATCTATAAGGTCGGTCCGCATCTCATTCTCCCTGGCTTTAATACGGTTAGATGCACGATTCATGCTGGAACCTCCACATATCTAACTACCTTGTTTATCGTGATTTCTACATAATCCCCAGCTTTTATGTCATACTTCTCCCTTTCTTTAGCGGGAAAAGTAATTCTACCATTTTGCTCAACTTTTTGAATCAATTTAAGATTAATTTCTTTTTCCATATTTGGAATAAATACTTAGTAGTATTTTAACTCATGCACTATTTCCATATATGGAATCAATAATAATGACAATTGTATTTTATTTCATCTTACTAATATGGAACAATACATAATGTCAATGCTTGGAACAAAAAAAGGGGAAATCCTTAAAGAACTTCTTTCCGGAAAGAAGATGATGACGGAATTAAAGTCTATAGTCTCCAGCTACGACGTGCTGAGATACAATATACTGGAATTACAAACTGATGGTTATATAACAAAAAAGGAGAGCAGAGATGACAAAAGACGGTATTTTATTTCACTTACGGAGAAAGGTCAGAAGATCGCAGAACAGCTAAAAAGAGCTGAGGAAATTGCAACTGCCCCAACAGTGGAAATCAAAGATGTACACGAGCTCGACCTCACAATGACAGATGAAGAGGCAGAGATGGCAAAACATCTCAATTTGCTGTTCCACATCAATGTAATGGATGATCATATCACTGTAGAGGAAGTCAAACCGGGCAAGCCTTCACGAATATTCAATATCTATGTGAAGAGGAACGGAAATGGGGAATTCAGGCTGTGGTGCGAGCATGACGATTCATACGACTGCTGGCATGTGAAGGCAGCATGGACCTATCCTCATGTCCAGAAAATGATGATGCATCATGAAAATTTGACTAAATGATATCTAAGAAAATGATGCTATTGAAAAATATCAGCATATTTTGTTCGATGCCCTAATTTAGGTAGGTATAATTGACCTGCCTGTTTTCAAGTGCTTCTTAAATCTTTTATAAATTAACTGTGAATAAAAATATTTGATAAAAACTGGTTATTATGAGGATATTATTTCTATCTGTTCCCGGTAGAACCAGTCTCCCGATCCATTAACCGGAAATTCCCCCGTCTCATTGAAGATATAATTCTGGCCTTCAATGAGGTATTTTTTGGTTTCGAAATCATATTTTACAATTATTCCTCTGGTCTTCCAGCCTCTTGGAAATGGTTCGCTGTAAGACCTCCGGTATGTTCTGTCTGCCCTCGTGCCTATTGCCTCCTTTCCAATTAGTTTCATAAGTAACTCCCTGCGGCATTAATGTCAAAAATCACGGTCCCGTTTCTCAAATCCCAGATCTTCCTTATGGCATCCATCTTCACTATGGCACCGTCTTCTATTTCCTCGTATTTGTATCCTTCAAATAAGATCATGAAAGCATTATTTTCAGTGTAACATTCCAAGCCATTTTCCTTAAAGATCTTCTTACATTCTTCCAGTGTAATATCAGGATTTTTAATCTCAATCGCACAAACGGCTCCGTCTATCAGATTTCCCTCGTAATCATGACTCCTTGTTTCATATTCAGGAGTATCTTGAGCTCTTATGAAGAATCCTTCGGGCCCTTTCATATCCCAAAATGTTTTTAATGTCATGCTTTTTTTCACCTTTTATCCTTCTCTGTGTCTCTATCCATTGCTGGGCTCTCTTTAGGGGCCTTTGTTTTTTGCATTATACGAAAGGTCATTGCATCCCCTAGCATCAGGGTAATGACCTGATCCGGGGTTAGGGATATGACATTATTTGGGTTTGCTTCCTTCAAGTACCGATTCATCCCCTCCCAGGTGTCTTGCGATATCCTTATTGTTCTTCCTGACGACATTAAAAATCCCCCTCTGGATCAACTATAGGAATGAATGTGTAATGATAGTTACAGAGTGCCATTATTATTTTTTCCTCTCCGGTTGCAACGGTCTGCCTTACAAAATTTCTTGCTTCGCGGTCGCACTCCATGCATTTAATTTTAGACTTCTCCAATATGGGAATTATAATGGGCTTTAACCGGATAAGTTCCTCTTTATCTTGAGGAAATTCCTTCTTAATACTCTCAGTAATTTGCTTGGGGGTTATAGCTTTCTCTCCATTGTTGTGTATAACTATCAAGTTATACTTTTTAATCAATTCTCTTGCTCTATCCATTTCTATTTCTTTCATTTCATCACTATCACTATATCACATTGTGATATATTAACATTATTGTTTGAAAGCTTTACAGTATTTTGTATCATCTATAAAAGAGAAAATTCGGTTGTTTTTCCTCTTCCGGT
>JAKATR010000017.1 GCA_021818675.1 Thermoplasmata archaeon
CCATATTCCTTTCCTCCGTATTGGGTTACTGTTGAATTCACATCGTTTCCATAACCGAAATAGACGTTATAGGCCGGATCAGTCAGATAGCTCACCAGCAGGGTTTGTGGAGATGATGATTCAAATTGAGTGAATGCCGAGCTCCATGAATCATAGATATTATTTGCATCATACTGTTTGAGGTTTGACCAGAAAGTTGTCCAGTTCTGGTGAAGAACATTTTCATAATACGCTATTTCCCATAATAAAAATCCTTCGCCGGTATCACTTGTGGTTGGATTCTCCATAAGAAGGTTTGAATCATTCTGCTTTGTCAATAGATCACTGAATGTGGGATTGAATTGCCCTGATACCTGGCCCGTCTTATTATAATCTAGCCCTAAGTATGAATATTCATATGGCGTCAGATATGATGAAGCTGAACCCATCTCCTGCATCAGGGTGTTATTTACATAAGTCTCCGGCGCGGTATATTTGACCAACAGCCCTTCCTCAGATGCCTTGATGCCGTTAAGATTTGTCAGCCCGATAACTATGTTCGCAACCTCATTGTTTTTTCTTGATTCAAGGACCGGCAGGCAACCCGTGGATGGAGTTACTATCTTTATGTTTACCCCATATTCCTTTTCAAATGTGCCAAAGACAGTGCTGTACGTCTGGTTCTTGTTTGAACCATATGAGAACAGACTCCCATATGTGCATATAACAAGGGTTTTTCCAGATGGGCTTTTATTTTCAATAGTATAAAATATTGCAAAGCCCGCAACTATAACCACAAGCGCAATTACAATTCCAAGAAGCTTTTTCTCAAACGGTTTAAGCTTCCTTATTCCTTTCTCTTTTTCATCCGCAGGATTCATTTTAATTATCTCCTGCCAGAAAAGCGAATTTCGCCAGATGCTTTCCTTCGCCAGTATTATCCGGATCAGGTTCAAGGGTCGGCAGATATTCCTGCCCTCTCAGCATTTGTCGCTCCCCTAGCTATGCCTTTATCTCAAGTCAATTAAAATAGCTTTCGTAGCAATGTTTTGAGATGGATGATGAATATAACCTCAGGATACGAAACCAGAACTTTCAAACGCGGGAAATCGTATTATATTACATATCTCATTCCATATCGATGAGATGGTCAGAATTGGATGATGTGATTGCATCTCGTTGCATAATTTCTATTTCAGGAGATTCTCCTCTACTTGAGCATTCTGCCCGGCACGAAATCTATGCCCCCATAATTGTAAGTAATGATGGAGACTCGATGATCATTATCTTGTCGATGAAGAAGAATGAAAAAGCGGATAAATTCATAGAACTTTTGCCGCGTATATTCAAAACTGAGAGTAAGGGCAATTCATGGCTCATCAAGTCTCCTCTAAAATTGTTCCCTGAGGTTGCTATCATTGATGACCTTATCAAAATCCCTTCTGTGATTATGCAGCAGCTGTACCTGAAAAATGGAAAACTATTCATTGATTTAAGATTTCATGAATCCAGATCCAAAGAGATTTCCAACTTTATCGTAGATCACCTGACAGATGATGGGAAAATTGTTTTGGAATCTTTGCTCCCACGATCTAGCGCCATGTCTTTCCTCATTGAGATGAATTCAATGGCTCCGATAACCTTTATCAGTTACTCAGTACCTTTGTTCAATGCAGATCCCATTGAAAGGATGCTATCGTCAGGTGACAGCATAGCAGAGATTAAGAAAAACTCCGGACCAAATTACCAGGCGCTTATTTTTTCAAAATCTTCCATAAATAAGCACGACGATTTTATAACCATATCCGAGAAGAATAATTTATACGAAACATGGGGGAGTAATCCCATCTTAAAAGAAATAAGGACAATATGCAATGATAACTCCATATTCCGATTAGCCCTCTTCCTGGAGGTCATCGAAGGCAGATTGATGGTTTCGACTTTTATCCCCACATATCAAGCTATGGAATTTATTCGGTTACTTTCCAATATTGGTTTTAAAGGAGAAAAGCATTCCGTGAAGTTACATAGTTTTCAATCCTTTGATCCGGACCTTATTAACATCTATTCGAGACACGAACTCATACAGGAATGGAGGGATAACACTAACATGATTCTTAAAAACTGTGCAGTATTGGAACTTCAAGGGGTTCAGCCAAAATTCCTGAAAATAGGTGAGATGAGAATAGGAGAACAGGATCATTTCCACGTCATTGGAAAGGAGCATGGGAAATGGTTCTTATATAGGAGGATCAAGGAGCAATTGACAGACGAGGAAAGGAAGTTACTTGTGGAACACATTAGTTCTATTGAAATGACGTGTGATCCATACTCCCCATCGAATATAATTAGAATGTCCATCCCGGATGTCCATGGGCAGTTTTATGATGATATCAACGCCCTGCCAGGATGCAGGGTCACACCCATTACGCTTCAGAATGCCGGAAACGTATTTGTTAGCATTGAATTTCATGAGAGTCAATCCCAAAATGTCAGTGATCTGATTCTGGATTTTATAATGAAAGATGCCCCTTATGATAGGAACCTTGTTCACTATGGCTTGAATCCAAGTGGTCTTCCATATTTATTGAATTTGTATGTGTCTCTCGGAAATGCCCCCAGCAATCTGGCTCTGGTTAAAACCAGGTGGATTATCGAAAAGGAAACAATCGCCTCCGATAATCAGGGTATTTTTCAGAACCGTGGAATTTTTATTCCCAAGCAATTTGTAGATGACGAATCCGACAAGTTAATCTGGCGAATGGATCAGCCGGGAATCAAGGGAGATGCGCTCCATATGGTTATTGATGATTTGGAACATTTAGTCGAGATGAATGTAAAATCAAGATTCTTTTCTGATTTCTATGCAAATATAATCAGAGGTTATTGTGGAGCTATCTTCTTTGGTATTAAATGCGAAGAAAACACGCTCACCAACTATTTTATCGTTGAAAGGCATGCACTGGAACCCTTTCTGGAGGGATTGCACAGACATTGGAATCTACCCGCAAGAAAACATCATTACAACTATCTGGTGGAGGTGGCTGATCTTGCCCATTATGATAATCTATCTGAGTTTCCATTCTGATTTATGCTTTCTGCGCTGATCTTTAATAACGAAAGTTGAAAGACCGATTCAAGGTAATGATATGGGATTTACCTTTTAACCCATATCAGTCTTTGGAGTGGATTGGATTCCTGATTTTTATGCCGGGGATCCGTGAAAAATCCTTTTCGTTTTCGGTTGTTATCTGGTTCATTCCGTTTTCTTTCATTGTTTCTATTATAAGCGCATCTAAAAAAGGTGCTCTAAATGCCTTTGAAGTTTCTAAGGCAGCTTTCACGGTTTTATAGTTATAACTAATTTTTCGCCAGTTTGGTGAAGTTATGAAAGAGTCAACAATAACTTTTGCAGTATGAGATTTTCCCCCGAGCATACGCGTGAGGGCGTTATACAATTCCACAAGGATCTGATTGGAAATGACGCCTGAAGTCTCGCCTATTAAAACTTCGGTTATTAAGGACTTGCATACTTTTCTCTTCTCCGGCTCGGAAAGATCATATGCATAATAGAGCGCATTTGTATCTTAGAAAATCTCATCTTTAATACAAATCTTCCCGATTGAATTTCCATTTCTTCATCCCAATTCCACTTTCCAGGAACCTCAAATTTTCCCTTAGGGCATCGCTGCCGTCACTTTTTAACCATTGTTCAAGGGCTTGGTTCATTGCCTTTGCCAGGGAACCCTTCTTCTTTCCATATTTCAACCTCGCTTTTTCTTTGAATTCTTTTTCTATTACTTCATCAAGATTCACTGTAATAGACTTGCTAATTGCATGTTAATAACTTTTCATATTTTAAACAATTACATAAAACATATTTACACTTACATCAGTCAGTTCAAAAGACAAGAGCTTTCTTCTTTGAAAATATTCGATACATACTGAGATTAAAACCCAACAAGTTCTTTTGACTGAAATTTAAGAATTGGAAATTGCGCTATAAATAAAAATATTAAAAAATAGTTGATGGATGGATTAAAGATCAGTAATTTCCTGCAAAGTTAGTAATAATTGTGTTTGCAACTGACTGATCCTGGAAATAGCTGATACCAGACCATGTAAAATCATCAAGCGATGCTGTGTGTATATCGCTGGAAAATGTATACAGATGATCATATCCGAAATATGTGGCAGAGTGTTCTGATACAACACCATCGTTGGCTCCGTTGAACAGAACATAACCCCACCATGGATCATAAGTTCCAGCATAGACGGTCCAGACCGTGGAACCATAATACGAATTGACATTGCCCAGAGAACTTGCCAAATGATTGAGGAAATTCGATCCCTGAGTCATTTCATTCACCTGAGTTCCCGTATATCCAGATAGACCGAGACATTGCGCAAGACCGGCGAGGGGAGAACCGTCAAATGGGGATGCCATAAAGATTACATTTTTCAGGTTGATGTTTATCATGTCAAAGTGTTCAAGCATATACGTTGTAACGAGACCTCCCATACTGTATCCAATCATATCAACATTAAAATGACTGCTTCCAAATACGGTTTGCAGAGCATTTCCCAGTTCATTTCCTATGGAACTTATGGGCGTGTTTGATGTTCCAGTAAATGATGAATCGTAGAAAGTATATCCGTTACTGAACTGGATTTGGAATTCCCCATAGTATTGAACGCTACCTACAAGATATCCTGCGTTAACCAGTTGCTGATATATGTTGACGCCAGAATGCCATGTACCTGTGGATGGTGCTCCGGATGTATCTCCCGGATCAAAACCGTGGACCAGAATCACAACTGTCTGAGAATTGCTAATCAGTGATGAGTCTATGATTTCCGGTTGCAAACTGCTTCTTTCATTGATGCCTGTTCCTGGTATTCCCTGTTCAAGAATAATGGAAAAGCTGAAGAGCATCACCATTATTATTGCTACTGCGCTTATTTTTTTTAGTCGCATAAAA
>JAKATR010000040.1 GCA_021818675.1 Thermoplasmata archaeon
AATGTTACAATAGAGGGAAGGTGGATATTTGAAGAGATACCTTCTCCTTGAAGATGGAAACGTCTTTGAGGGGGAGGCATTTGGGGCATCTGTTGATGTCTCTGGAGAATTAATTTTTACAACATCGCCCACTGGCTATCTGGAGGTTTTAACTGACCCATCTTATGGTGGTCAGATTGTGCTTTTCGCTTTTCCATCGGTTTTAACCTATAACCTTAGAAGAAGCATTCCTCAAAGCAGAGAGGTTTCAGCCTCAGGAGTGATAGTAAGGGAGACCGCTGGACTGAATTCAGAAGCATTTCATGAACTGGACATGCTCCTGAATAATAGCGGTGTGCCAGGAATCAAAGGTGTTGATACAAGAAAAATAATCGAACTGATAAGAAAAAAAGGAAACATGAGAGGTATAATGTCCAGTTCAAGAATCCCGGAAATTGATTTTGGAACTATGAATACCAGAGATCTTCTTCGAAGGTTCAGCACTACTTTCGACTATCATATGAATAACACCACTAATGACGAAATTTTATTTGTGGATATGGGGACCAAAAAATCACTTCTCGATCAGGTAGCAAAAATATCCTCTCTACACGTTGTCCCATTTGATTTTCCATTTCACACCATTAACGGAGGATATTCCGGAATATTTTTATCAAATGGCCCGGGAGACCCGTCTGATGATAGCCTTAATGGCGTAAGAGATCTTATCAGGAGAAACTATGGAAAACTGCCAATATTCGGTGTTTGTCTTGGACATCAGGTCCTGAGCATAGCTCTGGGAGCGTCAACTGGAAAAATGTTATACGGCCACCATGGGACAAATCACTCGGTAATACAGGGAGATAGATGTTACATAACTTCGCATAATCATAATTTCCATGTGCTTGAAGAAAGCCTTTTTGGAACTCCACTGGAGGTTATACAGAGAGATGCAAATGATGGAGCTGTAGAAATGGTATCAGATAGTGAAAAATATGCAGTATCTGTTCAATATCATCCTGAGGGAGCGCCGGGACCAAGGGATCCATGCAACTTTTTTGGCGAGATGCAGAAGGCATTTGGGGGTGTTTATGCCAGGAACGCCTGGAATAAATAGGGTCCTTATTATTGGATCGGGTCCTGTAGTTATAGGTCAATCTGCAGAATTTGACTACGCTGGATCGCAAGCAGCAAGATCCTTAAGAGAGGAGGGTATTTACACAATTCTTCTTAATTCAAATCCAGCCACAATTCAGACTGACAATGAAATTGCTGACAGAATCTACATAGAGCCGATGACACTTGAAGTAGTGGAGGAAATAATAGAGAATGAGAAGGTTGATTCTCTCCTATGCTCAATGGGTGGCCAGACTGCGTTGAACCTCCTCATGGAAATAGATAAGTCAGGCATGATTGACAAATACGGGCTAAATGTACTTGGAACCAGTCCTGAAAATATAAAGATTGCAGAGGATCGCAATGAATTCCACGAAAAAATGATATCCATAGGTGAAAATATACCGAGATCTGCCATAATTCATTCCTCCAAATGGAAAGATGAGGTCGATTCCATACAGTTCTATCCATTTATAGCAAGAACCTCTTTCAGTTTAGGCGGAAAGGCGGGAAGAATTATTAAGAGTAGAGATGAGGCTGTGCTGTTCTTCTCAGAAGTATTTACCGGAAACGATGTTTTGGAGGTTGAGATCGAATCTTCATTGCTTGGTCTGAAAGAACTGGAATATGAGGTAATTCGCGATAAATCTGGAAATGCCATCTGCATATGCAATATGGAGAATCTCGATCCCATGGGGATACACACGGGCGAGAGCATAGTTGTAACTCCTTCCCTGACACTGAACGATAAGGAATATTATGGAATGAGAGAACATGCTCTGAAGATTGCTGATTCGTTGAATATCATAGGTGCATGCAACGTTCAGTTCGCTCTGGACTCTGAAAATGAAATATTCTATGTCGTTGAAGTAAATCCAAGAACCTCAAGATCATCTGCTCTTGCATCAAAAGCCAGCGGATATCCTATTGCAAGAATCGCCACAAAATTGTGTATAGGATATTTGCTCAGTGAACTGAAAAACCCCATTACAGGCAATAGTTCTGCTGCGTTTGAGCCATCCCTCGATTATGTAACGGTTAAAATCCCAAAATGGCCCTTTGAAAAATTTCCAGGTAATATAAACCTTGGTGTCTCAATGAAATCTACAGGAGAGGTTATGGGCATTGGAAGAACCTTCGAAGAAGCTATGTTCAAAGCTGTTGCATCACTTGAGGAAGGACAGCAGTTTGGTATATCCTTAGATGCGAATTCTGCAGACTTAACAGAATATCTCAGGAAACCTACTCATATAAGATTGAGGGCTATATTTCAGGCCCTCAAAGATAGGTGCGATATTGATTCAATTGCTGCGTTAACGGGTTGGGATAGGGAAATAATAGATAGATTACAGTCAATGATTGGAATTTTGGACAGTACGGAATTTACCCCCCATAATCTGAGAAAAATGAAAGAACTGGGAGTGCCCGATTATTTCATTGCCCATGAAAATTCACTTACTGAAATAGAAGTGTACCAGATGAGAAAGAAATCTGAGTTGGTGCCCTCCTTTAGAGTTATAGACACATCCTCCAATGAATTTGCTTCAAAATCCGGGTATTTCTATTCAACTTATTTCGAAAATTACGATGCGCCTCCACTTTCACAAGGAAAATCAATCCTCATAATAGGATCCGGACCAAACAGAATTTCCCAGGGTCTTGAATATGATTTTGGTTCCGTAAAAACTCTTCTCCATCTCAAACAGGCCAAGATTCCCACAATAATGATCAACTCAAATCCTGAAACGGTTTCCACCGATTATGATGTTTCAGGAAGACTCTATTTTGAGCCGTTAAAGTTAGAATATATAGCCAATATAATAGAATTTGAAAAACCTAAGGGGATAATTATACAATTCAGCGGCCAGACCGGACAGAACATGGCAGGGGACCTTGCAAAACTTTTTGGAAAAGATATAATTTTAGGAACATCCCATGATAATATAGAGAATATCGAAAATAGAATAAAATTCAGTGGTGATTTAGATAAGCTGGGACTTCCTCAGACCGAATTCATATACTCTGATTCTCTGGAGGAACTTCCGGAAAAAATTAGGATATTGAAATATCCAGTTATATTGAGAACAAGCTTCATAATAGGTGGAAGCTCTGTTAAAATTTTAAGGGAAGAGAGAGAACTTGCAGAACTGCTGACTCATTATAAACAGATTGGAATCCATGGGAAAATACTGGCAAACCGATATCTGGAAAACTACGATGAACTTGACGTTGATTTTATTTCAAATGGGAAAGATATGAGGATAGCTGGGATATCAGTTCACGTTGAGGAAGCTGGAATACATTCAGGAGATGCCCTTAGCATCACCGGCCCAAATTTAGTCAGGAAAGATATTCTCAATAAAATAGAGGAGATTTTACATAAATTAACAGTATATTACGAGCTGAAGGGCTTCAGCAATCTGCAACTGGCCATTAAGGATGACCAGATAAAGATAATTGAACTGAATGCAAGGCTTAGCAGATCCTTTTCTTTTATTTGCAAGGCCAATGGTATAAACTGGATCAAACATGGAATAGATGCAATTATTAGTGGAATTCTTCCCGATTTTCAGTGGAATCCCAAATCGTATTCTGCGAAAATCTCCGTTTTTCCCTTTAGAATTTTCTCAGGGGAAAATATGAGAATTGGCCCGGAAATGCGATCAACGGGTGAAATGATGGTATCAGGAAAGAGTGAGGAGGAGCTGTGGTCTAAAATAGCTTCTTATTATGGAATATACACTGGAAGACCCACCGTTATTTATTCAGACAGAGATTCTTTTGAATATCTTAAACGATTAACTGCTGAAATCAAAGGAATATATGTGTTTAATTCAGATCATTTTGACCAGATGGCAGAGAGAATAGAATTTCTTAATAATCCGGCGTTTGTGGATATTAGTAAGGAAATTAATCCGAAAGTGGAAAACATAAAAAAAATATTGCTCAGAAGGGGCTGCCCAATCATATTAAATGAAAGGCTTTTCATAAGATTGATATCCTCTCAGCTTGTTGCTACAAAAGCAAGAAACCTTACTTCCTATCATAACTAAATATGCTTAACCATGAGAATACAAAATAAGTGTAAGCTTTATTTTTTGTGTTATAATAATGGTGTATAAATGCCTTCATCGATTGATATCCTGAAAAAAAAAGGGAAGTTTCCCGTTGTAATAGCGTCTATTATTCCTGAGTCACCTGAGCAGATAAAGGGAGTAATGCAGAAACTTAATTCCATTGGCAGCATTGTTCCGGAAATACGTTATGATCTTATGAAAAGTGCAAACATGGAAGATAAAATTCATATTTTAGATATTTTGAATGAATCTTTTTCAAACATGATCACAACTTTCAGAGAGAACGATATGGATAAAGCGGCAGATTTCTACTCGCAGGCCTTAATGAAGAAAGGGAATATAATCGATGTTGATTTTTCACTTGTTAACAAGATTGGAATAAAACTTCCTCCCGACCGGACTCTGGTATCAGTTCATATCACGAATAAAGCACCGGTTCTGGACATTATAGATACTGTTTTCCAACAAGGATTCAGGGCCGTTAAAGTTGCCATAAAAGGATCTGAGGACGCATTTTTAGGGCTGTGCAGAGATATTTCCAATATTAGAAAAGAAAGAGATATTTTATCGCTCATACCAATGGGTGAAAATTCAGGTATCCACAGACTT
>JAKATR010000081.1 GCA_021818675.1 Thermoplasmata archaeon
TTACATCCTTGTTCGCGAAAAGAAATATATAAGAGCCAAAAATACAGAGCATAGAGGGCTCGTAGTCTAGCGGTATGATGTCTCCCTGACACGGAGGAGGTCACCGGTTCGAATCCGGTCGGGCCCACTATTAACTATGTTATTTATGTTTCATTGTATCTAAAATGAAGGGGAAAAAGACCTGTTTTTAACTTAACATCTCAAAAAATATGTAGTTAGCGGAGATAATTTGAGGTTAATTATCGGATCAAGGAAGTTGATCCGTCTCAGTCTATGCATAGTTTACCTTCATTCAGGTTGTTTTTATGCACAGGTTGAATTCCATCAACATTCATGGTGAAAATACGTCAAAAGAATTTACCCTGCCTTATTTGGCTTAGAATCGATTTCTGTGGTCATCCATATCTCGTCTTGAACCTATCAATTCTCCCTTTCTCAATTTCATTGAACAGGAGACGGCGCTTATGTCTCTATTTGGAAGAGACCCCAACACTTCGTATTTTCTTATAATTATATCAAACTGAATAGAAGGATAGAGTTTCAATATCACTCAATCTTCCTAACCACAATCTCTCCGTTTGCTTCATAAAACACGAGTGTTTAGATTCTGACACATTCAGTTTCTCTGCTATATCCTTTGGAAGGGTTATCCTTAATGAAGAGCCACGTTTTGATGTCTTCATAACTGCTATAAGTTTTTCTGGCATTGGGAGGGGAATAGGTGGAATAAGTTAAATTTTGGTTATTCCTATTTTTTTTGTGTAAGTTCAGAGGCATATTCATGGATACCAAATGATAGCTTCTTCGCTCTTTTATTATTGATGCGATACGCCTCCCAGTTGTGGGCATTACGCAGAAAACCGTCGGAACCGTAAACATCAAAAATAAACATTCACTCCTCATGAAACTTAATCTCATCCCAGTACCTAGAAACGTATTGACAGATTTCTTTTAATTTCTCATCAATTTCATGTCTCTTTCCGTAGGAAATACCACACTTGGGCTTCGGTGGTGAGTTCTTCATTTTTTCGAATTCACCGTTCAAATCTTTTACAACATTTTCATGCTCAATATGTAGTACATATTCGTCCCCAGTAGTTAGAAAGATGTCTCAATGATCCATCTCCATTCGCACTTTACAATTCAGGCTTGGTGCGAAACCCTTATCAACGAATGGGAAAATTACTCCATTGGACCACTCTGTGTCCCCCATCTTTGGGTGGTGTATAACCCCACTTATTCACTGCTGAACCGCACTGGAAATTTTTACCACGCCTTCCATATTCCAGCAACGTCTAATTGCATTATTACCAGGTTCATTCATTACTGTTATTGCCATAATTTTTTCCATCAGCGATAGTTAAAAATTTTCGTTTCTTTCACGAGAAACCCCATAAGTGTAAGTTTCGTATCTCGTTGGTATAATTTCACTTTAAAGATTGTTACAGAGTACCTAATAATTTAACGTGAATTTGCCGTATCTGAAATTTATTTCGTTTGTGACTTCTTTCTGCGGACAAGAATTATCCATCAACGCGGTAGGTATTATTTCCAAGCGAAACTTACAATACTATCTTTCTATTTATTTATTCCATGAAAGAAACTTATTTGATAATGAGAAAACACAAGGCCATTAATCCGTACGAGTCCCTTTTCTTTTACAATATACCTCGAAATCCTAATTATTATCTTCTCAAAGAGGGAGCGCGCGTAATTGTGGAAATGGAAGTTGAAGGCGCGATAACTTTTGTTGGATTCGGTACACTCGGCCCAATCATGCCAAATCCTTATCCAAAAGAGTACCGAGAAGGTGAGACTATGACGATAGTCAATAATTTCACAAGATTCTATCCTCCAAGAGCCAATAATTCAGAAATAAGGAAAATGCTAAGCAATATTCCCAAATATTATTGGATCGATTCGATCAGGGAAATAACAGAAAAAGCCTATCACAAAATCCAGAACTATTGTAGAATACCTACTGAAATTACATCTGAGAAGGAAAATGTTCAGAATGAAGACAATCCTCTTTTGGATATGTTCAATAAGAATGAATCTAATCAAATTGAATATAAGTCAACTATGAGGAAACCCATGGAGAAGGATAAGAAAACCCAAAGTCTGGAATTAAAAATTGCAAATGAAAAAGATGAATCAAAAAAATTAGACCTAAAAATAGAATTGGAAGAGTATTTAAAAGCGTTACCTAAAGAGCTAGAGCACTCAATACTAAAGTCTATAGCCGCTTTCTCTAATTCAATCGAAGGCGGGACCCTCTACATAGGAATAGACGATTGGGGGCATGTGGTTGGAATAGAGAATGATTATAGTACTTTGAGGGAAGATTATAAGAATGTGGATGGTTGGTTATTGACTTTATCTGATATCGTTAAGAACTCCTTAGGCTTGAGTGTAGCCGCGGCCATTAAAGTAACCACAACTAAAACAAAAGATGGCACAGTTGCGGAAGTGAAAGTTCCGTTCTCGCCAGAACCAGTATTCTGTCGACGGAAAGATAAAAATGGGATAGAGATTGAAGAGTTTTATGTCAGAGTGCAAAACAAATCAGAGAGGTTGAAGCCCAGTGAGCAAAATAGTTATATCAAATCGGCATGGAAATAGCATTGTATATCTGATAAAAACAAACTTCACTTCAAGTAAGAAAAATAGTGTGGCGTATTTCTCAATTGAGACAAGATAGCATAATTGTGCCATGATGATCATACTGCATTTATAGAAATTTCAGAAAGTTTATACTCATTTAACACAATAAAGTGCGATGATGAATCTTGATTCTGATCTTGAGAAGAGATTATGGTCATCAGCCGACAAACTCCGCTCCAACATGGACGCTGCTGAATACAAGCATGTTGTCCTTGGCCTAATATTCCTAAAATATGTATCGGATTCATTTGAGGAAATCCATAGAGAATTGGAGAATGACAGGGAACACCTCTCAGATCCTGAAGACAGGGATGAATACATTGCAAGAAATGTCTTCTGGGTCCCTCCCGAGGCAAGGTGGAATTGCCTGCTAAAAAATACCATAGATTTCTCAAATTATTTCAATAACACAACAGACGCCATAGCAATGTTTATGTTAAATGTAAGATATATTTTTTATTGCTGTCAGGCTATTAGAAAAAGGATCATTGCACATGGGCATCAAGAAACAACGCTGAAATCGATTATGTAACCCTTCAACTTATAGTCAAGAATATCCTGAGGAAATGTAGATATCCGCCGGATAAGCAGGAAAAAGCCACCATCACAGTATTGGAACAGGCAAAGTTAATTGGATATGCGTGGATAAACTAGGTCATGCTTCAGTCCAAAAGCTGTGATAGCATCCAGAATTTCACGTAAGAGACACTTAAGCTTTCCAAAATTACGAAGTGAATTTTATAAAAAAGGAATCTTGAATCCGCACAACTTTCGGGATGCTATGAATCCATCCGGGTCCATTCTGTATATGGTTTTGTATTATGGCAAATGCCACAAAGCACTGAACCCGCAAACACCCATGCTCCTAACGGAGATTGCTGTATTTTGTAGTGAGAAAGATCAATGGCCATTGTGACTAATAAAAATGATCTCTCAAATTACTAATTGGAATCTGAATGTATAGCACACAACCACCTGAAAATTCAAAGAAAGATATCATTAATTCCAAACGTTCTCTTGGAAACTATGTCGGTTACTTTTACATTTAACTTCTTTAAATCGTACTTTTTCATATATTGCTGAATTTTACTGTAACCAATTTACCATCAATTTCATAGGTTTTCTTGAACCCAGGGATTTCTATTGACTCGATATCGTTCAAGCCTATCCCATGCTGGTGTTTTCCTCTCTTAGCGCTATCTCCATTCCCGATGAGTGTGGGACACTATTCTAAAATCTTCCCATATTGAATAAATTGTGCCATGCGCCCGTGCAGAACAGTGCATGGTCTATCCTGTCATTCCTCCTCTGTGCGATATTCCAGCCGAGCATCCTCTTGTCTGCTGCAAATCCTGATTCGGAATTGCTCCTCTGGTGGTACTGCTCCAGATACTTCATTGTGTCCTCAACAAACTCCTTCATGGTGGATTTCCACTTCCGTGATCCGTTCAGTGTCGCATTCCTCTTTGGTATGACAAAAACTTTCGTTTTCCCGAGCTTATCCATGTATGACGGCGATGAATAATACCGATCCAGCCGGATGGAATCCATCTCAATTCCCGTGGAGGGGAGAAGATTCATGGCGCGATCATAGGCTTCCCTTTCCGATTTCATGGATGACCCAAGGGCGATGTACATCCTCGTATCAAGATCCATTATGGCAAATGAGTATGCGAAAAGGCTCTTCTTATGGACCTTCGAAACCTTGTTTTTGCCCTCTTCCCTGTTAACGGGATTCCCCTTTGCATTATCCTTGAGCTTCTGTGCGTATGATTCGTAGTTCTTCTTCACCGTTAGTGAATAACCGGTACCATCGCCGGTGGATCTTGATCCTGACACATTGTTCTTTTTCAGTATCAGGATGTGGAGGTTGTGTATTGCCATGGCAACCTCCTCATCGGAATACAATCTTTCCACGGTCTTGTACGATACATCCATGCCCGACACCATTGAGAATATGTCAAGCATGTTTGCAAACATCCTGTTTGATT
>JAKATR010000034.1 GCA_021818675.1 Thermoplasmata archaeon
AGGTTATTTACTATCATTTATGTAGTGAGAGTTTGAATAGTGACCAGAGTCGAGAACAAACAGAAAAATCACCAGATTGTCCAATCGTAAAGTCCATCCGACTAATTGGCGGTGAGTGGAATCTTATCATTATCAGACATTTGAGCGATGGCCCAAAAGGATTTAATGATCTGTTGAGAGATGCAAAAAATATCAGTCCCAGAACCCTGTCAAGAACCTTGAAATATCTGGAAGATGTTCAACTTGTCTCCAGAGATATAACTTCAACTCGCCCCTTTAGAGTTAAATATGAGTTAACGGAGAGAGGAAAAGCACTGAAATTTGCTCTAAACGACCTCAGACAATGGGGTGAACGATGGGCTATTCCAAACTCAGAATAACTGCGAAAGGTTTTAACATATGATTCACTTTTAAAAATATGGAGTTTTACATTAATGGACAATATGTTAAGCCAGAAAATGAAAACGAAATTCCCAAATATTCTCCGGTGACAGGAGAGTTACTTTATAATTTTCCATCGGCAACGAAAACAGAGGCACAAAACGCTGTCGATTCTGCTATGGAAGCTTTTCCAGCATGGTCAGCCACTACCAGCAAGGAAAGGTCGATGCTGTTACTCAGAGTATACAATCTTATGGAAAGCAGAAGATCTGAACTTGAAGATATCCTTATGAAAGAAAATGGAAAAATTATATCCGAGGCTAAGGGAGAAGTGGATGGAGTCCTGGATCAATTATGGTACTATATAGGATTTGAGAGAAAGCTGAACGGTGATTTCGTTGAAGGAGATACCAGCATGCGAAGAATTATCCAGTCGAGGGTACCATATGGAGTTGTCCTTGCCTTAACCCCATGGAATTTCCCTGCAGCTATGGTGATAAGAAAACTTGCTCCTGCGCTCTTATGCGGGAATACAGTAATTGTAAAGCCAAGCAGTGATACCCCTGGTTCTGCCGAGTGGATAGTGAGGAAATTTTCAGAAGCTGGGTTTCCAAAAGGAGTTGTCAACTTCATAACCGGTTCCGGATCGACAATTGGAGATTATCTTGTAGAAAACAGGAAGGTTTCACTAATAACGATGACAGGTTCCACAGAAGTGGGCATGCATATAATGAACAAAGCCTCGTCAAATATGGCCAAACTTATACTTGAACTTGGGGGAAAAGCACCATTTATGGTATGGAAAGATGCAGATCTTAAGAAGGCAGTGGATACACTCATGTGGGCTAAGTATAGCAATGCAGGGCAATCATGCATTGCGGCAGAAAGGCTGTATGTTCACGAAGACGTTTACCTTAAGTTTCTGCAACTTTTTAAAGAAGCCTCAATGAAAATTACAATGGGCTCACCTATAGATGGAACAATGGGTCCGCTCATTAACAGAAAAGCCATTTCAAACACATCCAAAATAATCACTCAGGCTGAAGAAAATGGATCAAAAGTAACGAAAATGGGTCTGGCTGCAGGAGACAAGAAGTTTCAGAATGGATTCTATTACAATCCTGTTCTGGTGGAAGACGCGGACCAGAATTCAAATGTGTTTCAGGAGGAAATATTTGCACCGGTTCTCCCAGCTATGAGTGTTCATAACGAAGATGAGTTGCTCAAATTAGCAAACGATTCAAAATACGGCCTTGCTTCATATCTTTTCACAAGAGATATTGGATTTGCCATGAGGCTCTCTGAGGGAATCAGATTTGGCGAGTTGTATATAAATATGCCAGGACCCGAAAGCAGCCAAGGATATCATACTGGATTCAGAATGACTGGTCAGGCAGGTGAAGGAAGTGTTCACGGTATAGAAGAGTATCTCCACCTTAAAAATACGTACATTGATTTTTCTAAGGATTGACTATAATGCTTAATTATCTTTACGGTTATTGAAACAGTTAACATAAAATAGCTTAAAGATTTATGTAGAAGGAACTACAATGATGAATAACAGGGATGGAAACGATGGCTCCAAAGATGTCCGGAATATATCTCCAAAGCAAATAGAATTTATTTCAAATCTGGAGAAAAATTCAAAGGGTGGAGAAAAAACCCTCAAGGAATATCTTGCTGATAAAAGGAAAGGAAATGTTTCTGAGTTGACATCCAGAGAGGCTTCAGAGTTAATAGATAAACTGAAAACACTTCCCAGAGTGGAGGGGGCACCAGCACAGAGTGGAGGCAGAAACGCAACCCCAAAGCAAATTAATTTCATAAATAACCTGCTCTCCAGGAATCCAGCCTCTAAAGAGAAACTTGAAAAGTTTCTAAAAGACAATAAGAAGGGTTCAATAGAAGAACTTTCGGTACCGGAAGCGTCAAAACTCATCGACCTGATTAAATAATGATTTGGAGATTTTTGCAGGTAAACTTCATTACCATGCAAGAAAGTAAACTGTGGAATTTGGAAGTTTCTCAAATTTATTGAAATTGATATGCAAATTTTCTCTTAAAAACTGGAAAGGCTAATCTTTCAAGTTGATTTAGAACCTCCCTCGCTATCATGACGGTATACGTTGCATGTGTGATGAAATGGCAGAGAAACCAAACAGGAGAACCATAATCTGGTGAAACCAAAATGTGCCAGACTCGTTGCGTAAGATTGTCAAAATAATTTTCCCTGATAATCTCTATGAGTATTTCTGTCAATAAGATCTGTATGTGAAATACCAAGTTTTTGTATTATCAAATCTATTGATCTGGGGGCATAACCTTCATAATGATTATTTGCAAAAATGAAAGCGCTTTCTATTCTGCCATTTACTTCCTCTATTTTTGTTGCCCATTCTTCTATTTGATCATTTCTATCAATCAAAGTCTTTCCAAAGCCAGATTGAGATATGGTTCGGTCTCCGACCAATCTTAGATACAATAAATTATTTGTCAAATCATAATGTTTGTTTACAAATGGCGTGTCAGACCAGGCTATTCCCATTCCATAATCACTCAAGAGAGAATTTATTTCATCGTTGAACCATGAATTGTCCCTGAATTCAAACGAAAATGCAAATCCCTGTGGCAGACATTCAATAAAATCCTTCATTAATTTGACATTCTTGTATTTTAATGAAGGGGGCATTTGAACCAATGTTATACCGAGCCGTTTTCCAAACAGTGCAATTTTATTTATGAAGTCATCAATGATCTTTTCAGTATTTTCAAGTCTAAGATCATGAGTTACTCCTCTGAACATTTTTGGGCAGAATTTAAAGTTTTCATGAGTCAATTTCATCCATTTTAATATTGTTTGATCATCTGGAATCCTATAGAAAGTGGAATCGATTTCCACAGCGTTATACCTGGTTGAATAGTGTTTAAGGTACTGGCCAGACCTTAGTCCATGAGGATAAAAGGTATCAGCCCACTGATCATAGCTCCAGCCTGAAGTCCCTGCAAAAATATTCAAAGATACCACTCTTTTCGCTTATTTGGTTTTGCCATTCTTATGCCGTTGCTATTAGGACAAGCCTTTGCTTAATCAAGGAATCATCACTCTCACTGTATGAAAGGATTGATTTCAAATGGTCATTACTCTCAAGAAAATTTCTGCAATTTTTTCCCTGTGAAGAGTCTGACTTCACTGGGGAAAGCCATCTTTCAAATGTCATCTTCTCTTTCGTCACCTGTGAAAATTCCAGTCTAAAACCACTCTTTAGAATGATATCCTCCCAATACGCTTTAGTTCCGGCCGAAATATGAGTATCATCCCTCAATCTTTCAAATTGATTAAATGAATCATCGATGTCAGCATCTGGAGATAGCATATCTACAAAGCCAAAGGTTCCCCCTTTCTTCAGAACGCGCTTAATCTCCTGCACGAAACCGTCCCGATCATGAAAATGATGGGCAGCGCGCCTGCAGGTGGCTATGTCAAAGGTATGATCCATGAATGGCATTTTTTCAGATCTTCCAACTATAAAAATCAGGTTGCTCAAAGATTTTTGGTCTGAAAGCATTACCGCCTGCTCGAGCATTTCTCTTGTAGTGTCTATTCCAATTACCACTTCATAAATTTCAGCAAGCTTCATAGCAGTGAATCCAGTTCCGGTTGCCACATCAAGGGCCCTTGATCTTTTGGAAGCGGGCAAATGTTCAATCAGCGTCGTCAAGTCCTCTCCTGACCTGTGTGAAAAGCTGTGAGTAAATGCCTCTGAATTTTTTTTAAAAAATTCCTGACCATCAGATTCAGTTTCGCTGCTTTTTTCAATTCCCGTTTGTTTCATGAAGATACTATGAAAACAGAATATATTAAAGCTTTAAATCTCCTTTTGAAAAAGGTATAAGTTAAATTTTATGAAAAACTTCAACTCATGCCTTGCAGGATTACGGATTGTAATCAGAGCTGATAACAAAAATGGTTTTATATATTTTAAAACTATCCTATAAGTTTAGAGTGGTGACATCTTGAAAAGTATTGCGGAAAAGAAATTATTCAAAATTGAGTTCGAATGTTACAATAGAGGGAAGGTGGATATTTGAAGAGATACCTTCTCCTTGAAGATGGAAACGTCTTTGAGGGGGAGGCATTTGGGGCATCTGTTGATGTCTCTGGAGAATTAATTTTTACAACATCG
>JAKATR010000088.1 GCA_021818675.1 Thermoplasmata archaeon
GGCCGTTTGCCAAATATACATTCTTTGAGCCAGATTTTCCCCTCTTCCTTTTATGCATTCTTGCCATTAATCATCCCTGTTGGTTAACAGAGATGAATTTGGTATTAATTATGTTTATGATTTTCTGTAAAATTGTCTCCATATTGTTTTTCACAAAGTATTATAGTTTTAAACACATAATTTAGCTGGTTAAGCACAATTTTGAGACATGTCAACTTATCATTGCCAGAACAGGGGATTCATAGTTTATTGATTCTACAAATGAAGTAAATTTGGAAATATTTGGGAAACATGTTAAAATTGAGAGATTATTGACAATGAAGCACTTAGAATATGTAACCGGAAAATATTTAACACATCTATCTTGAATTCCCTTTCCAATAATATTAAAAATTGTTTTCTGGTTATCATTATTAAGACATGTTGTATTTTCATTTCAAATTACTTTGTATACTTTAATACATAAATCCATTCGGTTAAGGCATTGGAATTGTTCACTTTAATTTTGAAGAAAATTTAATTCAATAGAGATTCCAATTCAAATCTTCGAAGTGTGAATCTCTACGTGAGAGCTATGAGAATAGATCTTTGCATGGAATGCTAATTTTATCCTTAGAACTCTAAAATATCACTTTTATATTAGGAGGGAATGGAGTTTGAGCAATTAAATTCTTAGCTGTAATTACTACAAAATACTTTTAACTCAATATAATTTGTACATTAACAACAGGTGATATGAAGAAATGATTGCTTTAGAGGAAAGGAACAAATTCCCGGAAATTAGATTCGCTAGTGATTTTGAGATAAGCAAGAACGCACCATTCAAAACTGTGGAAGAGTTCATAGGAACAATGGGTAACATCATCAATAGCGATATGATGATAATGAGGGTTACAGAGAGTCTTTGCCCTATTTGCGTTGACGATGAAAAGTTTGATCAGATGAGAATCCCAGCTATTGTATATGAGCAGGGAGGAGAAGTCAGACTTATAAAGGAATGTGCTGAACACGGTATAACAAAAGAAAAATACTGGGAAGATTATGAAATGTATCAGGAAGCTAAGAAATGGGCAGATGGGGGAGTCAGAATTTTAAACCCGCATGTTGCATACCTGGAATCAAAAATCGTTTGCCCAACTCACTGTGGATTATGCGTAAAACACAAATCACACACTGGTCTGGGGAATGTAGTTGTAACGAACCGGTGTGATTTATCATGCTGGTATTGCTTCTTCTACGCAAAAGAAAACGAGCCAATCTACGAACCATCACAGGATCAGGTTAGAATGATGCTCAGGAGAATGAGAAACGAAAAGCCCGTAGGAGCAAATGCAGTTCAGATTACTGGTGGGGAACCAACAATAAGAGACGATATCCTTGATATCGTTAAAATAGCCAGAGAGGAGGGATATGAACACATCCAGCTGAATACAAACAGTATTAGAGCAGCTTTTGATCCTGATTTCCCCAAAAAGGTCAGAGAAGCCGGCTCAAATGTCGTTTATACAAGTTTCGATGGCCCAACCCCCAGAGCAAACCCAAAGAATTTCTGGGAAATACCAGCTGCACTTGAGAACTATAAGAAGGCACCAATGGGAGTAGTATTGGTTCCAACCGTAATAGGCGGAATTAATGATATGTACCTTGGAGATATTATAAAGTTCGGTATATCAAACATTGATGCAGTCAGAGCGGTAAACTTCCAGCCAGTAAGTCTCGTAGGCAGAATGCCTGACAGAATGAGAGAGAAGCAGAGAGTTACCATACCCGGATGTATAAAAAAGATTGAACAGCAAACAGATGGTATGATTGGAAGAGAAGACTTTTTCACAGTTCCTTCAACAACAAAGGTATCTAACTTTGTTGAGCAGCTGAAGGGTAAAGAAATGTACAAACTTTCAATACACTTTGCCTGTGGTATGGGAACATACATATTCAAGGAAGGAGATAAAATTACACCCATTACAAGATTTATGGATGTAAGAGGAATCTTTGAGTATATTGGAGAAATGGCAGATGAAGTTAAAGACTCAAACTTCAAAGCCTTAAAGAAAGCATCCACTGTCACAAGATTGATGGCAAATCTCAGAAAGTTTGTGGACTATGAGAAAGCTCCAAAGGACTTCAAGCTGAAGGATATGCTTTACAATGCGTTTACAGATGGAGATTACCACGGATTAAAGGCTTTCCATTACAAGAGTATGTTTGTTGGTTTCATGCACTTCATGGACCCATACACATATGATGTTGATAGGGTAGAGAGATGCGATATCCACTACGCAATGCCCGATGGAAGAGTTGTCCCATTCTGCGCTTTCAACGTAATCCCTGAATTGTACAGAGATGCAACACAAAGAAAGTATTCCATTCCAGCAAAAACATACGAGCAGAAAACTGGAAAGATCCTTAAAAAGGAGAAGTACTTCAGAGAATACACAATGGAAGAAAAGAGATCAATCATTGATTTCTATGAAAGAAGCATAGGAAGAAAACTTTCACAGGATGAGATCGGATTGAATCTTGAAGAACAGATACCAGTTATCTCTTCAGAAAAGCCAGAGTAATTTTATTACTCAATCAACTTTTTTATTTTAAAATCAAACCTTTTTATCCCATTCTTTGACAATCTTACGCTGTTTTGTAATATATTTTTCTTTATGTATGAAGGCATAAAGTCACAAGTGACACTCTATTGGAATTAACTATTCATCGGGAACAGTAATCACGAAGCAATGGGAATGAGATGAATAACAAGAAGATTAATTTTGTAAACCTCTATCATTTATAGAAATTTATCAAAGTCCCCAACAAATGAAATGGTTACACAGATAGAGTGAACCCCTGAAAAAAGGATTTAACACGCTTTAAAAATGATTGAGAGGTATTCACAATATTCTGATTAACAACAACTCATATGCATTTTTCGGTTACTGGGCCCCTATTTTCAACAGCATGTAATACAAAGCGGGAAGAAAGGAAATACCACGCTAAAATAATCTTTCGCGCACCCTCAGAATACATGCACTGGTTTATAGAATCAAAGATCAAAATAAAAATTGAGAAAAAAACGGAGAGTTATAAAAACACATGATATGATTGTAAATACTATGGAAATTGCCTCAGTTAATGTTCATTAATATATTTCTATGGTATTTCTGGATTAGAGAGGATTAATTAAAAGAGGAAGATAAGAAGGTTAAAACCATGAAGAGAAATTATGAATTACTGGACCAAACCTCAGACGTACGCATCAGGATATTTGGAGATAGTGTTGAGCATATTGTTTTCAATGGTATCATAGCTTTCAATGATATAATATACAGGGGGCAGAAAAGGAAATTCAAAAAAATTAAACGATATGAACTGAGTTTGGACAGAGAAGGGTTGATTCTGGTCAATATTTTTTCATGGTTGATCCTTCAACTGGATTCTTTTAATGTTCTTGTGGACCCGATTGAAATTATTGAAAACAAAGAAAAGCAAATAATAACTGTTGTTTTCACCAATTCCATGCCTCTCAAAGTTGATTCATTTAATTTCGTCCCTAAGGGAGCGACGTACAATGAAGTAATTTTTAATATTGAGAAAGGTTATGCAGAGATAACTATTGACACATGAACCAATAGAACTGATAATTCTTAATATATAATTAAATATAAGGGCTAATGGTAGATTTAGTTCCTAAAAAATTATTCTTTACCCGTGGTGTCGGCAGAGGGCACAGCATGTTGATGTCTTTTGAAGAAGCTCTTAGAGATGGAGGGATAGCTCAGTTTAACCTTGTAAGCGTCAGTTCCATATTTCCTCCTCATGCTGAGGCAATATCCAGAGAGGAAGGGCTCAAACTTCTTAATCCGGGACAGATTCTCTTCACTGTGTTAGCCAGAAATTCGAGCGATGAACTGAACAGAATGATTTCTGCAGCCATTGGATATGCAATACCTACTGACAGAAGCAAATGGGGATACTTGAGTGAACACCACAGCTTTGGAGAAACAGAGCATGGAGCTGGTTTTTTTGCAGAAAAGCTTGCAGCAGAAATGCTGGCTAGCACTACTGGTATGCAGAATGATCTGACATGGGATCAGGAAAAGGAAGAATATGTTCTTAAGGACAAGATATTAACCACAAAAAATATATGTTCAACAGCCGTAGTTATGAAAGGTGGGGAATGGACCACCGTAATTTCGGCTGCGGTTCTCATCGTGTGAGGTAAATGGACCCCATTGAGAATTACTGGCAGGAGCGTTGGAAAAAGGATAAGGTATTCGAATCAAAGCCTGATGGCCGGAGAAAATATCTTCTCACTGTTCCGTGGCCATATACAAGTGGCCCATTGCATGCAGGTCACGCAAGAACATATTCAATCGCAGATTTTATTGCACGATATAAGAGGTTAAGCGGATTTAATGTAATGTATCCAATGGGCTTTCATGAGAGTGGAACTCCAATTCTTGCAATATCGCAGAGGATAAGAAGAGGGGATCAGACTGCCATTGATATGTATAGAAAATACATAGGGGAGTATGAATCGTCTGAAAATATTTCTTCCATAATAGACACCTTTAAGGATCAGGAAAAACTGGCAGGTTATTTTGCGGAAAAAATAAGAAAGGATTTTGATTCACTTGGATTTTCCATCGATTGGTCGCGGGAATTTAAATCTGTGGAACCGGCATACAAGGATGTTGTTTCATGGCAATTCAGAAAGCTTTACGATCTTGGTTATATCACTCAGGGAAGATATCCCATTCTTTACAACGCGGATGAAGAAAGTGCAGTGGGCGAGGATGACATAGAGGATGGGGACACAGATAAGGTAAGCATAGAAGAATTCACCAGTATAATTTTTGAAGGTGAAGAATTTTCTCTGGCGGCCTCAACATTAAGACCAGAGACTTTACCCGGAGTTGTCAATTTATGGATATCAAATGAAGAGAAGTATGTTCTCTGTGTGATTAATTCCAAAAAAATTGTTATATCTATATCAGCAATGGAAAAACTAACACGGCAGGAATTTATCATCAGCGGATCAGAGCCAATATCTATAAAGAAAATTATGTCAGGCACATTTAAGAATCCTTTCAATGGAGAAGCACTAAAAGTTTACTCCGCTGATTTTGTTGATCCAAACAATGCTACCGGGATTGTTGCATCGGTACCAAGCAATTCAATTATAGATTACATTGAATGCAAAAAGCTCGGCATTAAATATGAAATGAGGAATTTTATCAGAGTCGGCAATAGCTTTTCATCTGCAGATTACTTTTTAAAAATGCATAAGGTGAACCTCTCAGATCCAGAAGCAATTGGCCGGGCAAACTCAGAACTGTATAAAATCGAGTTTTATGAGGGAATAATGGACTATCCCGGGTTTGAGGGTAAAAAGGTTTCCTCGGCTAGAGAAGAAATAGGTATCACTCTTAAAGCAAAGAACAGCGCTTTTATTATGTACGAAACTTCGCGCAAGGCGAGGACAAGATCAGGAAGCCCGGTAACCGTTGCTGTTTTCAGCAATCAATGGTTTCTGGACTATTCTAATAGTGATTGGAAAGCCATAGCACACAATACAGTTCAAAACATGAACTTCTATCCTGCTCATTATAAAAACGGAATGAATGAGGTTATTGATTGGTTGAAAGAAAGGCCATGTGCCAGAATGAGGGGGCTTGGCACAAAACTACCTTTTGACGATAAATGGATCATTGAATCACTTTCAGATTCTACCATATATCCTGCAGTTTATACGTGTATTGATTCACTTAGAAGTATTTATAATAAAAATGGGAAATTGGATACCCAGATTCTGGATTATATTTTTACGGATAATGGAAAAACAACAGATGAAATGGCAATAAAGGCCAGAGAATGGTTCAGATACTGGTATGGAGTTGATTTGCGAATAACTGCTTTCCCACACTTCACAAATCATCTTGCTTTCTACATTATGAATCACAGTGCATTGCTTCCAGATTTTGCTCAGCCGGGGGGGATAATGATTGCGGGAACAATGATTTCCAACGGGAAGAAAATATCAAAGAGCAAGGGCAATTCAATATCTCTTCTTCAGATTGCATCTGACTTTGGAGCGGACCTCTTCAGACTTTATGTTGCAGTAACTTCTGATCCTACATCAGTAGTTGACTGGAATCAGGAAGATGTATTGGTGGTAGGTTCACGTTTTGCTGAATTGAAAAATATTATTACAGAGGTTGTAGAGAACCGGAACCAGATACAATCAGAACTATCGAACTGGTTCTGCCAGAGCTTTTATCTTCACCTTAAAAAATACAGGGAGAACATGGACGCAATGAATATACGGCTGGGATTCATAGAAATATTCTATGGAGTTCTTAACGATATTTCAAGGTTAAAATCCAGAGGCATCAATCCAGCAGCTTCAATCTTGGAAATAATAAGACCGTGGCTCAAGGCATTGTCGCCAGTAATATGTCATTTCTCAGAAGAAATGTGGCATAGACTTGGAAATAACACATATATCTCCAGTGAGATTTTTACAGAAGACGAAACACGCGAACCTGAAATGGGGCCAATAAATAATGAGATATTTCTGGAAAACATAGTGGCGGATATCAGGGAAGTAATCAAAGTAACAAAGAAGATACCTGAGGAAATCAGAATAATTGTGTGCAGTTCACAAAAAGTCTCATTAATTGGTAATATTCTCAACGGCAGGGACATTGACCCTGGTGATAAATGGATTATTCCTCTGGTGATGAAAAACAGGAAGTTCATAAGAAACGACATTGATGAAAAGAAAATACTCGACGATTCCGTTGGTTATCTTTCACAAATATTTTCATGCAGATTTGTTATTACGGATGATGACAATGAAGTTGACAAAAAGAGGATCCCTCTTCCGGGCAAACCTCTGATTAAACTTTTGTAGGGTGAAATAAATGGTAGATGAAATTGATGAGCTGGTAAAATATTCCAGATTACTTGGAAGCGATAAGAACCTTGTTCTACATGGCGGAGGGAATACTTCTGTAAAGGTAACGGAAAAGGATCATGCAGGGAGGACAGTTCAGGTACTGAGGGTGAAAGGGAGCGGATCAGACCTGGCAACCATAGAGAGATCAGGATTTACAGGATTGAGAATGTCAGACCTGATGGAAGCAAAATCCATGGCGTCAATGACCGATATTGAAATGATGTCCTACCTCAAAAAAAGCTGCCTTGATCCAAGTGAACCATCACCATCAGTAGAATCATTCCTTCATGCGTTTATCAACAGGAAGTATGTTCTTCACAGCCATTCAGATGCCATACTATCAATTACCAACACAGAATTTACCAATGAAGAAATAGAAGACATCCTGCCTAACGTCATTGCTGTTCCATATATCCCTCCGGGTTTTAAACTGGCAAAAAAAATACTTGATAAAGTAGAGAATATGCAGGAAAATGTAAAGGGATTGGCTCTTTCAAAACATGGCCTGTTTACATTTTCAGACTCAGCAGAGGAAGCCTATAACAATCATTTGTTCATTGTTGAGCAGGCAAATAAATATGTTATGCAAAAGGCCGGTCAGAGAAAGCTAGAGAAGGTATACGAAGCCGATGAATCTTTTGAGGAATATTTACCATATATTCGTGGTCTAATTTCAAAAAACAGCAGAAAAATTCTTGAAATAGACACCTCTGCTGAAGCCAGGCAAATTGCCAGTTCCAGGGAGGCAGAAAATTTCCAGAATGCCGGACCCGCAACACCTGATATGCTCATAAGAACAAAATATGACTATGTTTATTTGCCAGATTCCCACAACATTGAGCAAAAAATACTTTCGTTTGCTGATGAATATAAGAAGGATTATGAAAAATTCGTTAAAGATTTCCCCATGCATGATCCATACCCTGCAATCATAATCGCCAGAGGGTATGGTATAATCACAGCTGGAAAGAATTCCAGAGAAGCCGGAATAATAATGGATCAGGTTAAGCATAGTATTTATGTGAACTGGGCCGCATCAAGAATCAGTAAACAGCACTTCATATCAAAGGCGGAGGCTTATGAAATGGAATACTGGCCACTGGAAGAAGCTAAACTGAAGAAGGATAAACCCAGACCATTGGAAGGGTCAGTAGCTGTGGTCACCGGTGCAGCCAGCGGCATAGGATTGGAAACTTTTCGTGTTCTGTCGAGAAACGGAGCAGCGGTAGCTGCCATGGATCTCGATCCAGATCTGGAAAAGATATGCAGAGATATATCAAAGGAAACAAAATCAGCAAGTTTCTCTATCATAATAGATCTGGGAAACGAGGCTGCAATTCATAATGCTTTCAAAGAAATAGTCAGAAAGTTTGGAGGTGTAGACATTGTTTTCAATAATGCAGGTGTATTAAAATCTGAGATCATTGAGAATATTTCTGTTGAAACCCTGGATCTTCATTATAGAATTAATGGAAGAGCTCCTTTTCTTGTTTCGAGAGAAGCCTTTAAAATTATGAAGGCCCAACAAACCGGAGGCAACCTTATATTCAACATTTCCAAGAATCTGACGCATCCGGGACCAGGCATGGCCAGTTATGGAGCTTCAAAGGCTTTTGCAGCTCAAATGTGCCACTATTTCGCAAAAGAAGGCGGGAAATACCGTATTCGTGCTAATATCATAAATCCTGATAAGATATTCAAAGGCTCAAAAATATGGGAAAATGGCGTGCTTGAAGCCCGGGCAAAGGCAAAGGGTCAGACGGTTGAGGAATACAAAACACAGAACCTTCTGAGAAAGGAGGTTCTCCCCGAGCATGTAGCAAACATGGTTCTTGCAATGGTTAATGACGATATTTTTGGTGCCACAACCGATTGCATGGTTCCTGTTGATGGAGGCGTAATCTGATCAATTCTGCTTCTTGGGCATAATGAAGTGGGAGAGCACAGAAGGGGCGGTTATATCCACTCCAAATTCCCTGAACTCGTTCAGGGCAGCTCTGGCAAATCTTAAATTATTCACAGTGAGTGTTCTCCCTTCCTGCAGGTTATTTACCAGTCTGTGCAAGCCGTAATATCTTCCAAATTCTTTCCTTATCTTCCCTGCATATTTTTCGAACAGGTCATGGACATCATCATATCTCCTGGCGCATTCAATAAACAGATCAGCGGATTCAAGTGATGGAATAATACCCTCTCCGGTTATTGGAGAAACACATCCTATAGCTTCGCCTATGCCTATAACGTTTTCCCGGTACATATTTTCGAACAGCGGCTTAAGCCGTATTTTCCTCCCAGTGACAAGAATCTTCTGGTAGGGTTCAATGCGTTTCAGATTATCTCCCTGATCAAGTCCTCCCGCCCCTACATGAAACTGGTTTCCCATTGGAAATTCCCAGAAATAACCCATGGCTTTACCGTAAAATTTGAAGTAAAATGTTTTATGTTCCGCCTTGTTTGATAGATATTCAATTGCGCTCATGGAATAGTCATCGGGAGATTGCCCAAGAAGTGCTCTTGAAATACCGGAGCAGTCAAGAGATATTCCATTGTTATAATCAGGGGGTTTCTTCATTGCAGTAAGGTCTTTCACAAGGTCGTGTTCAAAGCGGTTCTTGTCAAAGGTGCATAGGCCTGAACTGTTGAAAGTATGTTCAGCAAAGTTATCTCCTGCTACAATTACGTTTTCAGCCCTTGTAAGAACATAATCATCAAAATTGATACCAACCCGTTTGCAATATTCTTCTATCTTTCGCTCATTCGTGGCGTATCCGCAAGGTATGTAGTAATCCGATCTCTTAACATCAAAGGCATTCACCTTAAATCCTAAGTCACTAAGTCTTTTGAAAAGATATGATCCGGAAACGCCAAGTCCGCAAATGTTCATTGAAAAGGATAAAAGCTAAAGATTAAATTACATTTCCATCAGAAGCTATGGAAAATCTCGACGATTCTGAAGTAAAGGCTTATCTCCTAAAATTTTCGTACTTTGGCCTTGATTTTGAAGGGTTTTCATTTAGCAATAGTCAGAGGAGCGTCGAGGCAATCATTAATCGTTGCCTTTTACACAATGATATTTCTACAGTCCTGAAAACCTCCTCAAGAACTGACAAATTTGTTTCTGCAATTTCAAACTGCATGTATATAGAATCTAAATTTAGCCCTTCAAAAATACTTGGAATTTTAAATGCAGAAATTCCTGAGATGGTTTTTCACTCATGGGCAGAAGTTGAACAAGGATTCAACCCCAGACATACCAGCAGGAAATCGTATGTATATCTCATTAAGATGGATAAAGAAAAAAGGGAATCGCTAAAAAAAATATTGCTGAAATTTCAGGGAACCCACGACTTCAGGAACTTTTGTAAAGTTGACACGAGAAACACAATAAGGACAATAGATAGCATTGAGTTCGCAGAAACAGAAGAATACCTAATGGTAACCATAACAGCAAAAAGTTTTATCTGGCAACAAATCAGGTTTATCGTTGGTTACGCAACTGAACGATGTGGCCTCATCGAAGAAGATCCATTCTCTAATAACATAGGAAAACCTGTCCCGGCAATGCCGCATTTCCTCTTTTTAAAGGATATTTTTTATGATGGCATTGCTTTCAATATTAATTTTCCGAAACATAAAAAAAAGTTTGATTTCAGGATGGATTTATCTTATTTTTCATACTATTTCTTCAGGGAAATTCAAAAATTCCATAAAAGTTCCCCATAACATGAATTATTTTTTCTCACCTTTCCTGCTTTTTTCCATGATTTCCTTCAATCTGCTCAGTTCCAGTTTGTCCAGTTCGGCCCATCTGCTCTCCAGGTGTCTTAGCATTTCGTCAATTTCCGTGTTGATAACTCTTCTATCGATCTGTTTTTCGGTGTTCCAGCGAATTCTGTGTGCTTCCTCTCTGAATCTTCTCTGATCTCTCGCTGATATTGACGGATTAGCATGTGGAGTTGAAGCAATGAGTTTTGATTCAAGTTTTTCTCTCTCTTCTCTAATTTCCTGCTGTCTGGCTTTAATGAATTCTTCCCTGTCCTTAACTTCAATGAGTAATTTTTCAACTTTTTGAATCATATCTTCCAAATATCTCCTACTTTCCTTATATTCCAGAGCGTCTAAAATGCTCTTTTCAATAAATTCTTCATCTGATATAGCAGGTTCCTTAATGGTATCTATAAGGTTACGAAGTTTTTCCTTAATTTTAAAATTTGAAGAGGATTTATCAGAATCCTCTACTTGGTTCAATATTACCACTTTCCAATTTAGCTCTCCGATCTTTGGGCTGCGTCCTTATACCCGAGACAGTTGGCGTATTGCACATCTTCATCTGGTATCTTAATGAGGAAACCCGGAGCCAGTTCTTCAAGCTTATCCCCAATAAGTGCTGCTCCTCCTCCCACTGGAATAATGGCAACAAGTCTGTCAAGATCGGCTCTCAGATTCGCTCTAAGACTATCAAGAACCTTTGCTGTTAACTGGTTCAGTATGGGTTCAGCCACCTGTGGTCCGCCAAATCTCTTCTGTTTAAACGTTACGACGCGAGATAATGCTTCTCTGGCAATATCAGTTGGAATTACGAAACCGGTCTCCTTGGCGATCAGTCTTCCCAGCTGAGAAACCGCATCACCAATACCACTTTCAATACTGAAACAGAGATCCACTACGGGTTCCATATTCTTGAGGTTGACCGTGAGGACATCTGTGGTTCTCGATCCAATATCTACCACAACACCAAATCCCGGTTGTTTTTCAATCATTCCCTTGGAAAGTAAATATAAAGCTGCTCCAACACCCTGTGGTCTCATTATCATTCTCTTAATTGTGATGTTTCTGACTTCGCCTGATGAAGACTCCAATTTTAGGGTCTTTCCTTCAAGAAATTCCTTTGATGCCAGCAGTTCCTGGTTGAATCTTCCCAGAGGAGTACCACTTCCAATTATCAGATCAACGGGCTCTCCGTTTCTTCCCACACCTGCAAGCCAAATGGCTGCACCTATGAGCGGTAACGAATCGTCGTGTGCTAATCTTCCATCACCAAGTGGTTCTCTTATATTTGACCCAGCGGCATCCTCACCAAAAATGAACGAATCTCCACCATTTATTCTTAAAACAGTCATAGAACCGCCTATACCCCATTGCTCAACCATATACGGGGACCATCTTGAAGGGAATTTTATCTTTTCATTATTGTTGCTTACAACTTTCGTATCTCCATAACCAAGGTCAATTCCTATAATTTCTGATACCATCACATTTCACCCTTTACATTGATCAAATGATCAACGCAATGATATACAATAGCATACACCATTATTATATCTTTTGATCTGAATGGTTTGCATGTTCAATTTCGTATGGCTTTAAATCAATGTTATAAAAGGTTTATGATACTAAGAAAAACAGATCTAATTATAAAACAGTATGCTCCGTTTGATTATTTTGTAAATAAAAAGGTTTAATTCAGATAGCAAATTAAGCACTCATGGTAGATCTATTGAGGGAATCTCTTTCGGGAAAACTTGCTGTGGTAAATGGAGCCGGAGCCGGGCAGGGGATGTCCACTATCAGGGCATTTATAAATTGTGGGGCGAAAGTTGCTATAATTTCGCGATCCGGCGAAACATATGGTTTAACTGAGACATCTCAAATAAGGGCTTTCAAATGTGATTCGTCAGACCCGGTACAGATAAAGGAGACAGCTAAAAAAATTGCTTCTGAAATGGGGGAACCAGATTTCCTCATAAACAATATTGGAAAGTGGTCCGGCGGAGATGAGCTTGAGGATGAAGAAGCCTTCCTGGAAATGCTGAAGTTCAATGTCGCTTCTCAATATAATGCCATTTATGCTTTTCTCCCTTACATGAAAAAAAGAGGCGGTGCAATAGTTAATATTGGGGCATCAGAAGCATTGAGGGGAGCAAGCAGTGTTTCATACTCAACATCCAAGTATGCAATAGAAGAAATGACAAAAGTCGTGGCCATGAGGTTGAAGAAATATAACATACGTGTAAATTCTGTAAAACCCGGTAGTGTCATAAAAGAAGATACATTCTTTAATGTTTTTCCATTCAAATTTGCGGAAATTTCGGATGATAAGGTTCTTCAGCCACTTGAAGTAGCATATATCTCTCTTTTCCTTTGCAGTAAATTATCTCAGTCAATAACAGGGCAATCAATTACCGCTGATCGAGGAACAAGCCTTTAAACTGCATAAATTTTACAGGAACGGCCTAAAATATTCAGGCAAACATTCTTTTAAGAAATTGCAATGCTAAAGCATGGGCTTTGAAAACGAATCAACGTTCGTGAGAATGTCAAAGAAAGGAAAACAACAGGAATTCAATAGATTGTACGAAGACGCTTTAAAAGGCGTGACAAAATATTTAGGTCAGGAATATCCGAATATCATTGGAAAAAATGTACTGGAAAAGGAAAAGATCCATGAGATTAGTCCAATAGACGGAACCACAATAGGAACTTTTCAATCAGCGACAAAAGAATCTGTGGATACCGCTTTACAGATGTTGAATGGATCTTACAAAAATTGGTTTTCACTGGGTTATGTAAAGAGATCACAAATTTTTATGAGAGCTGCAGATGAACTGAGCAGGAGGAAATTTGAATTATCAGCGATCCTTGCATATGAGAATGGCAAGACAAGAGCAGAAGCAGTTGCTGATCTTGACGAAGGTATTGATTTTCTAAGATACTATTCCCTTAATCTCATAGAAAATCAGGGATTCATAAGATTTACTGGAAAAGGGTATGACAATGAGGAGAGCCAGAGCGTAATGAAACCCTATGGTATTTTCGCGGTAATTGCCCCTTTTAATTTCTATGCAATTACAGTGGGTATGGTTTGTGGTCCTCTCATAACAGGGAACGCAGTAATTTTTAAACCTTCGAGCAACCTGCTTATTTCTTCACACATCTTTGTCAATATACTATATGAATCCGGAGTTCCAAAGGAAGTACTTGCATTTGTCTCCGGGAAGGGTAGTGTCATCGGTCCATACATAGTATCCAATAAACATGTATCAGGAGTTCTCTTTACAGGATCAAGGGATGCAGGAATGGACATATTTAGAAGAGCCAACGAGGCTCATCCAAAGGTCGTAATCACTGAAATGGGAGGAAAGGATGCAATTATCGTAACAGATAAGGCAAACATCCAAAAGGCAGTAAATGGAGTTTTCAGAGCATCATTTGGTTATTCAGGTCAGAAGTGCAGTGCATGTTCAATTGCATATATTCAAAGTGGAATATATGATAAATTTAAGGATCAATTATTGGAAATGGTAAAAAAGACAATTCCTGAAGATCCACGAAATGTTGAAACATATTTGGGGCCGGTCATAAATAACGAAGCCATGAGCAAATATAAGAAATCAATGGAGATCATCAGGAAAGAATCAAAAGTGATCGCAGGCGGGAATGTGCTTGACAAAAAAGGATTCTACGTAGAGCCAACAATAGTGGAAAATCCGAGCGACGAGGCATACGTCATTAAGAATGAGTTGTTCCTTCCCATTCTGGCAATAAAGAAGGTTAACTCTCTCAAGGAAGCAGTTGAAAAGGTCAATGCATCAGATTACGGACTGACAGGAGGAATATTCACTGAGGATAACGAGGAAATCCAGTATTACTTTGAAAATGCGGACGTTGGGGTTCTATATGCAAACAGAGAAAGAGGGGGTTCAACTGGCGCAATGGTAGGTTCCCAGCCTTTCGTGGGGTGGAAACTAAGCGGAATAAGCGGAAAAGGAACCGGTTCTTTCTATTATCTTCAGCAATTCCTCAGGGAGCAGTCTCAGACGATTGCTCACTGATAATTTCCTTTACTTCTTTCCAATTTTTTCTATTTTTAAAATCTATTTTAAGTGCTCTGCATAATTTCAACCCTATTACTTCCTTTGCTCTGTCAATTGGTAATAAGTTTTCTGAAGATATTATTTTACAGGAAGTCATTATTTCAGGGTCAAAACCACATGGATTAATCATATGGAAGCCGTTCAGATTGTTAATATAATTCAGTGCAGATCCATGAAGCGTGGCATTTCCTCTCAATGCGAGCCCCGTGGAGCAGATCTTACTGTTACCAACCCATATGCCCGTCTCTGACCCCAATCTGCTTTCACCGCTAATATTCAGTTCCCGCATAAATTCTATGAGTTCATTATGAATCACGCCTATGAGGGTTCTGGCGTTCAAATTTAAATCTTTTAAATTTAAAATAAAATATGAAACAATCTGCCCGGGATTATGGTATGTAATACCGCCTCCTCTTTCTACCATTCGTATATGCTGGCCAATGGTAACATCTCCCTTATCACGATGGATACCGCATGTATAAACATCCTTATGTTCCAGAATAAGAATTGCCCCTTCCAGTTCTCCCTGATTGACCATTTCATTGAGTTTTCTCTGGGCGATTAAGGCATCGTCATAATCGACAATGCCTTCTATGGAAACAAAACCCTTCATCTAAGGTCAGATTCCAGTCTTGCCTTTAGATTGTAAAATCGTTCCCATAGTTTTTCCGGAAATCTCTCTCCGAAGGACTCAAAGAATGGTTTTACCTGATCCAGTTCATTAAGGAATCCTTTCGAATCTACCTTCAACAATTCCTGGATCTTTTCTGCGGTTATCTCTTTACCATAGTTAAACTGAGATAAATCAGGAACATATCCAATGGGGGTTTTAGTCACCTTTGTGGTTTTATTTTTTGCCCTGCCAAGAACCCACTCAACTGCATGCATATTGTATGTGTAACCGGGCCATATAAACCTGCCATTTTCATCCTTCCTAAACCAATTAACATTGAATACAAGTGGAAGATTTTTAACTCTTTCTCTGAAAGAAAGATGGTAGTTAAAGTAATCTGCCATGTTATATGCCATGAATGGTCTCATTGCCATTGGATCATTTCTAAGCACTCCAACCTTACCTGTTGATGCAGCGGTTGTCTCAACCCTTTGCATTGCCCCTACGAGTACACCATCTTCCCAGTCAAACGACTGGTATATCAATGGCAGAAGATCACTTCTTCTTCCTCCATAGAGAAAAGCAGATACCGGAACACCATGGGGGTTATCATATTCCTTTGAAAGTCGTGGATACTGTACTATTGGAGTAGTGAACCTTGAGTTTGGATGAGCAACCGGACTCTTTCCATCCCAGGGCTTTCCCTGCCAATCTATTAGATTCTCCGGTGGATCACACTTTCCTTCCCAGTAGGGAACGCCGTTTTTGTCAATTCCTACGTTTGTAAATATGGTGTTCTGCTTTATGGCAGTCATTGCATTTGGATTTGTTTTTTCACTGGTATGCGGTATTACTCCAAAAAATCCATTCTCAGGATTGATTCCTCTCAGATGTCCATCGTATACATTCATCCAGGTTATGTCATCGCTCATCAGGTAGGTGCTCCAACCTTCTTTCCTGTAATCTGCCGGTGGTTCCAGCATTGCAAGATTTGTCTTTCCACTGGAACTTGGAAAAGCACCTGTAATATATGTTATTTCTCCATCGGGAGACTTTATTCCAATTAGCATCATGTGCTCAGCAAGCCAACCATTTGCCTTAGACTCAAACGAGGCGATTCTCAGGGCATGGCATTTCTTGCTTAGAAGAGCGTTTCCACCATAGTTTGTGTTTATACTTGCAATGAGCCCATCACCGTTATTCTCATATGGAAAATGCATGATGTATCTCTGATCAGGGTTGAGGTCCCCTGTAGCATGAAGGCCAATAACACACTTTCCGCTTTTTCCAATTTCGTCAATTGCCGAATTACCAATTCTTGTAATTATTGCCAGATTCAATACAACATAAGGGCTGTCAGTAAGTTCAATTCCTCCCCGGGCATATGGTGAACCATATGGTCCCAGCCAGTAAGGGACGATATACAGTTTCTTTCCACCCATTGAACCCTCATAAAGTTTTAGAATCTTCCTAATAGCTTCCTCACTGTGCATCCAGTTGTTGGTCGGACCGACATCATCGGGGCCACCTGTGGTGCATACGTATGTATCCTTTTCGCTGCGGGCCACATCCTTTGGGGAACTCCTGTGCAAAAATGAATTCTCATAGTATTCTGGATTCAATTCAACGAGAAGATTTTGAGATATGAGGATTTTTTCCATTGTTTTCAGTTGCGATTCTTCACCTGTTACAAACTCATATGAAGTTGCACCGCTAATGACCATGAAATCAGATACATATGATACAATTCGGTCTCCCAATTCATGATTCCTCTTATATATCCTCTTTATAGATTCGTCTTCTGAAATTTCCTTTATAATTTTCTTTAGCAGGTCGCCTGAAAAATTCTCTTTTTCATAATTGAGCATGAAATCACACTTCTTAATTGAAAATTATTCATTATATAAAGATATTAGGTGAATTTTTTGATCTATTTGCGTAGTAAATGTTCTCTTTTAAAAGATTTCAACTTATCATATGAATATAATGTTGGAACCCTATCAAATTTATATAGTATAACACACATATGGGCAATTGAACATGCCCAAATCCAAGGATATAAACCTGAAGGAAATCGCGGTATTATCTAAAATAAGTCATGGTGAGAAGAGTATAGCTGAAATTTCAAGGGAACTATCTATAACAATTCAGGGTGTCAGGTATTATATTCAAAATTTTCTGGAAAATGGTTTTATTACTGAGAAAGTTGAGATTACAAGTTCTGGAGTAGAATTCCTAAGGAAGAATCTGGAATGGATTAAGAATTTCCTTATGGACGACGTTGATGCTCTCTATTCTGGAACGAGATGGGAAGCAATAAGCGATGAGGACATTTCAGAAGGGGCTACAGTTTCTCTTTACATGAGAGATGGCTATCTTTATGCAAAACCTGGAAATTCTGGTACAGCAACAGCGATTGCTACGACCAGTGCAAAGTCAGGCGATATTGTGTTGCTTGCAAACCTGGAAGGTATAATTTCAATAACACCGGGGAGTGTGAGTATTTACTATATTCCAGAAAACAAAGTAACAGAGCTAAAACAGCTGGTCAATTCTATGAGAGGAATCATAAAAGTGTCAGGCGATGCGCTTATTGGCATAATAGGGGAATCTGCCAAAACTCTCTTAATGCTAACGGAAGTACATTCGCTGGTGGAATTTTCTGCGCTGGAGGCAGCTTTTGAAGCAGCAGTAAGGGGCAAAGATGCCATTATTGTAGTATCAGAATTCAGAATGGGTTTTCTCTTTGACTCATTAAACCATCTGAAACTAAAATATAAGGATGTCAAGATCGAAATAATCTCTCTATAAACAGCTAAAAAGGCTCATTTTGTTTATTATAATCACATTTCAGATATTTAGATATATAAAATTATAAATATATTTAGCTGCATATGTAGATATCGATGAATGTATAACATTACTATTTATGGTGTCATATTAAAATGATATTCCATGGGAAAATAAAATATTTAAATAATAAAAAATTATTATCCTTTTAGAGGAATGGGATAAAAATGGAGGACGATGAAAGTGGCCGTGGGCGTACACATACTTTCGGATATGTATGGAGTAAGCCCGAATTTAATTGAAAGAAAGGAACCAATCGGGCAGATCGTTGAGGAAGCGGTAAAAGTTGGAGGTCTGACAAAGATATCTTCGGATTTCTATCAGTTCGATCCAATCGGTGCAAGTGGCATTATACTTCTTGCGGAATCACATTTGTCTTTTCACACATGGCCTGAGCACGGTTTGGTCACTCTTGATCTGTATACATGTGGAGATCCTTCAAAGGCTGAGATCGCCTATGAATATATTCTCGAAAACCTTATGCCCACTTCAGTAAGTACAAGGAGAGTAGAAAGGGGCAAGATGATTGGGGAGAATATTATATCAAGTGATCATCCAATACTCGTTTGATGTCTTTCAAAATAAAATTTTGTCTCATATTTTTACTACTTTTTTCGATTCTGTTCACTTTCATTTCTAAGCTGGATTTTTACATAGTAATCGGCGGAGTCATTCTCACAACAATCTCTTTTGCAATAGGGGGGGATCTGTTCGTAGATGAGGCTATTGGATTAGGAACAAAACTTGGATTAACGAAAATGCAGACCGGGGCAACCTTTCTATCATTTTTTTCCATAGTAGATGAAATATTCGTTGTTCTAAATTCATCACTGAGGGGCTATTCATCAATATCATTCGGAGCAGTTGAAGGTTCAAATCTTGTTGCAATGGTAATATTTCTCATAGCAGCAGTTGTATTGGGAATGGCAATTAAAACTGAATTCTCCATTGAATTGGCATTGATGACTGTTATAATGTCCATACTTCTCATATCATCATTCTATTACACATCGATATCTATTTTTCTGGCCATTTTGCTCATAATTATTTTTATGCTGTATATGGCAAGGATTACCAGACAAAAGGAATCTCTGGGGACACAACAGCATAACTATAGTATAATGATATTTGTAGTTTCTGCATTATTGGTCTATTTTGCATCGCAAAACGTTGTTACAATCTCAAATTACTTTTACATTTCGCTGGGCAATAATCTGTTTTTCTGGGGGATGATTATTGCGGGAGTGGCAGGTTCAATACCTGAGGGGATAATGTTCCTGATTTCGCTGAAGAGGAATGAAGCAGATACTGCAATAGGATTAATATTGTCATCATCAATCTATAAGGCAACAATTCTCGTTGCCATTGCATCCTTGATATCTCCTGTTGCTTTTAAAGGCAGCAGATTTTCAATTGTGGCTTTGCTGGGCATTTCAGTTTTTTTGTTTGTTTATGTATTACTAAGGGGAGTAAAATCAAAAAGTATTGCTATGCCTTAGTTCCCCAGAACTTGTTCTCCTTTCTTTTGATTTTAATAATTTCTTCAAGAGTCTTCATAGTAGCTTCATCCATTGGCTTTAATCTTAACACTTTCACAGTTTCCTCTGTTATGTCGGTATAAATCGGCTCATCCGGAAAAATCTGTCTGTTTAATGTTACCCCGTCAATGGCAACAGCCACCTCCGATGGGGCTTCCGCAAATTTCTTAGAGAGTTCACCTTCCCTTATGCTCTTGATTGTACCGGCATATCTTCCATCTTCCCGAATTAAGTTGTCGCCTACCTTTATTCTCCCGCCTTCAATTTTAACCCCGACGATGACAGGTTTGTTTGCTCTGAATACGTATTCTGGAATAATTTTGAATTTTGATGGAACTGACATTCCTTTTTTTCTCTCCTCTTCTATATCCCTGGTTCTGGTGTTAATCCACTCTTCACACTGTTGGACAAGAGAATAAATTATGCCCCCATTTATAACTCCCACATCCTGATTCAGAAGGACATCCTTTGCTTCCGGTAGAATTTCAACATTAAAACCGAGAATTATACGATCTAACGGTTCCTGCAATGTTGCCACATCTATAACATCTCTCCTTGATATGAGGCCGATCTGTGCATTTCTGATTTTGATCCCTTTCTCAGAAAGTTCGTATGCTATGGCCTCTAGAGACCCTAATGTGTCTGCCCTTAGTGTGACACCATGTTCTGAAAGATCGAGCGTTACTGCTGTTTCCTTAAGGATTTCTTCATAAGCTTCCCGTTCATCATTTTCAATCTCAATAAGTGGAGATCCGGGAATTACGTTTAATTTATCAGATATTAGTATTCTAACTCCTGAAGCTGGTTCAACTTTTTCCACTTCAACAAGCTTTGAACTGCTCGTTTTCTGGTTTAGAAAAAGTGCTTTTATTTTTGTTTTCGCGGGACCTTCTCGCGTATTCAGGGCAATAGATGCTCCCTTTCGTAACTCTCCCTGATAAAGTATGGAATCAAGAATATTCCCCAGAGACTCTTCCTTTTTTACCTCCATGACAGTTGCTCTTGCTGTCCCATATTTCCTTGATATGGATTCCTCCAGAAATTTCTGCGCAAGGCCTGCAATAATAAGCAAGATGTCCTGAATCCCAATTTTATTTTTGGCACTTACTGGTATTATAGCTACATTTTTTGAGAAATCTGATATTCGATCATATCTTTCAGAGGGAAATCCAAATGTATAAAGTGAATTAACCACTTTGTAAATCTTGTCATCAAGAATGTTCTTAAACTCCTCTCTCTGTGCAGCAAAGAATGTTTTAAAAGAGCAATCTTTCACCGGGATTGCAAAATCTATGAGATCTACTTTGTTAGCGGCAATGATAAACGGCGTTTTGAATTTTTTTAATATATTTATTGACTCTTCGGTTTGCGGCTTAATTCCTTCATTTATATCAATGACCAGAATTGCAATGTCTGCAAGAGCGCCCCCTCTTGATCGCATATTTGAAAAGGCAACGTGTCCAGGAGTATCTACGAAGAGAAGCCCGGGTATTGTAAAAAGAGATTTTGAACCAGTTTGTTGTGCTATTTTCTTAATCCTTGTAATATCTATCTCGGTAGCTCCGATTCTCTGTGTAATTCCGCCTTCTTCCTTTTTAGCTATTGAGGTTCCGCGAATAGCATCTAAAAGTGTAGTCTTTCCGTGGTCAACATGACCAAGAACGCAAACTATTGGTTGCCTGAGTTCCTTGCCTTCGTTCTTCATCTCTCAAAACAGAACCTCATCGCCGTATTGGAAAGGTACCATTTCGTTGTTTTTGAAGAATATAGAAAACTCATGCTGAAAAGACTCTGTCGAATCCGATGCGTGTATGATATTTTTTTCAATGCTTATGGAGTAATCTCCTCTGATAGTACCAGGCGCAGCCTTACTTCCATCAGTTGTGCCACAAATAGTTCTAACAACGGATATGGCATTGTTTCCCTCGAATATAATCGCAACAATCGGGCTGGAAGTAATATAATTTACAAGATCTGCAAAAAATGGTTTGCCTTTATGAACTGAATAATGCTTTTCGGCCTCTTCCTTGGTTAGTTGAAGCATCTTTAGACCAATGATTTTGAGACCCTTAACCTCAAATCTTCGAATGATCTCTCCAACAAGCCTCCTCTTCAATCCATCTGGTTTAACGAGTACGAGTGTTCTTTCCTGCATTTCACTCACTGTTTGCCGCGCTTTCTTGTATGGATTCCGGTGAAGGCTCTGCAGGAACTTTTTCAACTGGAGGCTTTATGGAATCCTTTCTCATGGCCTTGATAGTGTGATATTCCTTTGTCCATTTAGTTCTTCTTGGAACTCTCTTCAGGTTGATCATATTAACTCTGCACTTCCTGCTGCAGAAATCAACAATGTTTCCGCTTCTTCTTACATAAATTGTACCGGTTCCAGGTTCAATATTGGAACCACAAAATCCACAAGTTTTTATTGCCAATATTATCACCTTATTGAAAGTTTTTTAGCTTCTCTGGCTGTTTCTCTTAGCATTAATATGTCTCCAACCTTAACAGGGCCGAGCACATTTCTTGCTATGATTCTCCCCTGATCTCTTCCCGATAGAACTCTAACCTTTACAGTTGTCGCTTCTCCGGTCATCCCGGTTCTTCCCATTAACTCAACAACCTCTGCCTGAGTAGCTTCATCTGCCACTTAATTCACCTTATTTCTTCAAAGAAACAAGTTCTGAAGTAATCTGCTTGTATAGTTCTTCGTTTTTTCCATAATCAGTAATAGATATGGAGGCAGCAGCTGAAATCCCGACTCTTGTACCTAATTCGGATTTACTCTTTGCGTAGGCATATGCTACTTTTCTCTCCTCGCAGAGCATCGGCAGGTAATAAACCACTTCTGGGGGAGTAACATCTTCTGCAATTATAACTATCTTGCTTTCCCCTCTCTCAATCGACTTAATAACCTCGTTCGTACCCTTCTTAATTTTTCCACTCCTGTAACTATTCTCTACCAGATCAAGTATCTTTTTTTCCAGCGTCTCGGGAGTTTCGAATTTAACAAATGACTGTTTTTCCATTTTATTTTCCTCCTTCACTTTTTAGTATCACC
>JAKATR010000071.1 GCA_021818675.1 Thermoplasmata archaeon
TCGTTCTTTCATTGGGAATCATGTCGCTTGAGATGATATATCCCTTGATCATGTTCATAAGACATGTTGAGAAACCTCTTGGTGTGGTAAATATCGATGTCTTCATAGTAATTTTTTTAACGCTGCTGAACGAATTTCTCATGAGTTTTGATTTCAATTCATACATTTCCGGACAATTTTTCCAGTATGTTTCATTTTACAATTTTTTATCTCTCATATCCAATTCCATCTCGTCATTCTGGTTTGTCTTTCCAATGGCTCTTGAAATGTTCCTGACTGCGTTTATGTCTATGAGGAAAACTGACAAGGCTCCTTTTATTTTTATCTCGTTTCAATCCGCAATAATGTTTCTTACGCCAACGGCATTAAATTCTGCCCTATGGCTGTCATTTTCCGTATTTGCAGGAGGGGGCATTATGACAATCCTTCTTGTTTACCTGTTTGAATCTCTATACAGGCAGAATTTTTTATCTGGGGGGTTCGCCAGATATGTCATTCTCATTATTTTGACCTATAGCCTGATGATGGCTGGTGTTCTCCTGTATCAATCTGATTATGTGAATTCTATCGTTTCCATTGCAATAATTGTGGAAATGATCATTTACATAAATGCAATATTAGATAAATCATACTTCAAGGGAGGCAAAAAGGTATACTGGTTAGCAAACAGAAACTGGTCAACCGGCTTTCTTATTTCAATATTCATTGCAGAATTTGGAATGGGGGCAACCTTTGATTTTCAGTACTTCGGAGCCAGTAATTTTATTAATGCCATGTCATTGGCAGCAATTTCCGGTTCTGCCTATAATATAACGTTCTCTTTTCTTTATGATATCATAATAGTTATTGGTAGCATAACCGGCTCATCATGGTTTCTAATAATGATGGGATTTGAGATGGGTTCATTGGTTGTGTTCAAGATCCTGAAGACACGGGAGCTTGAAAATAGGATCAGATTAAGTCTTACAATTTTCGCTTATGCCATTTATACGATTCTGATCCCAAGTTTCATAATTCCAAATGCACAGATTTATCCCTTTATTGGGTGGTCCATGGGAATTGGAACGGGCGGAGGTTTAGCTCCATATCTGATTGTTCCCATGCTTCTCACTTATGTTATCAGTGGAACGTTATCTCTCTTATTCGGCGCCAGACAATTGTGTTCAGTATTCTGTACAGCCCCTCTGATGTACCAGGGAACATTTTACGATTCCATGAAAAAATTTAACAGGACTTCACCAACGGCCAAATATATTAGCAGGGAAGGGGAGCGGAATAAAATATACAGAGTAGTATCCCTCACAGTATACACCTCCCTTGCCATAGGAGCCATATTTTCAATTCTGAACTCATACCACATAATTGCAATCAGTATATATGGCACCGATCCACTTTTCTTTATATATATAATATTGTTCGATTTTATGTGGTATGCCGTTTTCCTTACAATGCCGTACTTTGGTAATTACGGATGTATCAATACCGGATACTGTCACTGGGGAAATTTCAACAGATGGATAAGCAAGTTTGGTTTCTTCAGGTTAAAGGTAAATGATCCCATGCAGTGCGTAAACTGCAAAACAAAGGATTGTGCAACAGCATGTCCCGTGGGATTGTCCACACAACCGGGAAGCTTCATCTCAGCAGGTGAATTCAAGAACTCCAGATGCGTTGGCATTGGTGACTGTGTGGAAGCATGCCCATATGAAAACATCTTTTTCTATGATGTAAGACATTTTCTCCATGTTCGGATAAGGAGAAAAAATTAGTTATCATGAACACCTGAACTCAATGCTGGATTGATCAGGTTTCTTTCATAGTTTCCATCATTTTCCTTTTGATTCCATCGGGAGTTCCAGGATCAAAAAATCTCAGCGCTATTAGGAAATAATAAATGGTAGAAAATCCCATTGAGATTGCGAAGATAATCCACCTGACTCCGAATTCTCCCTGAATAAAAGCGCTTGAAATGAGACCAATTGCCGAAAGGAATATGAAAAATATGAAATACCTGAAAATTTTAGCCCATCCCGGTTCAAGCTTATCCCTGTTTGAAATGATGAATGTAAGGGTATAATAGAGAGAAAATACCATCACCGCTGAAAATATTCCTGTTAAATACAATGAGTACTGCCCTCCAAAGAGACCAGGATCTGAAGCCTGCATCAATATTATTGAGATCAGAATCCTTCCGGAAAGTCCTCTGTGAAGATTCAGAAAGAAGAGGAATACCATCTCTATAATCATTGGAATGGTAAAGAGATAGTTTGTTATCCCTGCCCCGAAAAGGTTGATTGTGTTCAGGTACGCTCCTTCATTTCCGAAACCAAAAGCAAAACTGTAAAGAAGTATGGCCATGGATATTTCATTCCACCCTATCAGTATGGAAATCCATTTTGAATGGGTCTTTGTCATTCTTCTCAAATTCCCATTGAATGCAGACAGAAGGATATATGATAAGATCACACTCATTTCAAACATGGAGATGTTGATTGCCATAACCTCATTCAGAAATGTTTTTGGAAAGAGAAAATAGAAGTTTATGGAATTCAACATACCTGACATCATTGATAGAATCAACATTAAAAGTGATATTTTCTTTGTGTTCAGCTGGTGAAAAAAAACTGAAGTGTAATAGAGAAAATACACAATGAACGGTGTCATCAGTATTTCCGTGAGTATGATATAAATGAGATTTTGCATATGAGAGGTTATTGAAAATTACTATAATATCATGATGAGAGGTCTGTTAATTGACACTCCCAATGGAATTTAAAATTTTACTTGAAAATCTCTGCCTGGGCGAGTTTTGTGCCGTCTACCATATTCTTCAGTTTCCGGAATGACGTGTCAATTGACCTAGTTCTCAAACCACAATCAGGATTTATCCTCAGTAATTTTGGATCTTCTATTATTTTGTTTGCAAAGAGTATCCTGTCTCTGATCAATTCCGGTGGCTCAATGAAATCCCTATGAACATCAATAACCCCAAGACCCATGAACATTTTATGATCTGACGTTTCAAGTGCCTCAATGTAGTTCTTCAGGAATATATACCCTTTCCTGGCATTTTCATTAACTCCCAGGGCATCTGTATCTCTGTTGGCAAATTCAAGATTCAATCCGTGTAATCTCAGGTCAGGCACTGACTTAAAAAATTCAGGATAACCACTGGTATAGCATACATGAATTGTGAATTCGCAGTCATTGATTCCCTTAATGGACTCGTTCACTGAATCTGTGAGTATATGTGCCTCATTTTTGTGAGTCGTACCTGCAGGCTCATCAATCTGGATTTGCAGTGGCCCTGATCTCCCTGATCTTTGCCATATCTTCTTTAAATTTTTGATTTCTGCGTTGATAGAACGGGCAAAAGCCATTGCAAGTTCATCTCTTTTTTCGTAATGATCATTAAAAGACCAGTCCATCATTGTGTATGGTCCGGTGATAGGTACCTTCACATCCTTTGTGGTATTGTTGAGGACGAATTCAAACTCCTCAGAATGCGGCGATTCCCGCAGGTTCAGATCGGATGCGACGCTTCCCTTGAGGTAATACCTGTTATCGAATGATCTCACATGCCCGTAGAATTTGATTCCGTCAATGTATTTTGCAAGGTGCTCATACATCTCCCACCTGAACATTTCACCTGCAATTCCAAGGTTATCAATGCCTGCATCATGAAACCTTCCAATCATTTCCTTAGCAGCTTTACCCGCTTTTTCAGATCTTTCCGATTCGCTGAATTTGTGGAATCTGGTGGAAAGATATTCTGGTTTTCTCAAGCTTCCTATCTCCTGTGTTATGAGTTTCTCCATTTATGCCACCCCGTCAAATGCTACTTTCTTATCTGCAATATCCCTGGGAAGGAAATCGAAGAAGTCAGTATTGCATATGGTAAATTCGTTTGAATCCACAAGTTTATTCTTTACCCGATCCAGCAGGCTGTTCACATGATTTTTGGATTCAATAGATGTTTTTTTGCAATTCCAGAATGGTATAAATGCTTCCCTTGAAATCATGAGATTCTTTTGAAGATCTTCAGGATTTCCTGAGATTATGCCCTTAAAGTAATGTTCCTTATTCATGCTCTTCCCTGCAATATTTGACTCAGGAGTAATCACAATAAAATTTGATGAATCACCCAAAGAAGCAATGTCGCTTAAGAGTATATCGTCCAGATTATAATGTTCATAAAATACAGTTGTTTTTGGTCTGACCGAATCAAGAAGCGATCTGTATGCAGACAGAAGGTTTTCTTTCGTGTCTGGTTTTACGTTCTCTGCGTCT
>JAKATR010000050.1 GCA_021818675.1 Thermoplasmata archaeon
CCCCAATGCTTGGGCGAACTCACGGTCAGCATGCTAGTCCTGTTACTTTTGGGTTAAAGATGGCTACGTATCTGTCGGAGATTAACAGGCACAGAGAGAGGATTGAGCAGATTAAACCGAGAATTCTGGTTGGTAAGGCACTTGGACCAGTGGGAACAGGCGCATCAATGGGAACAAAGGGGTTAGAAGTAAGCAAAAGAGCCATGTCAAAATTGGGACTTGAAAGTGAAATCGCAACAGGCCAAATTGTTGCCCGAGACCGATATGTGGAATTTATAAACCTTCTAAGTGGCATAGCCGCATCCCTTGAAAAATTTGCAACTGAAATAAGAAATCTGCAGAGACCTGAAATTGGCGAAGTTATGGAAAATTTTAATCCTGACAAACAGGTAGGATCATCGTCTATGCCAAGCAAGAGAAATCCAATTGATTCTGAAAATGTCTGCAGTCTATCCAGAATAATCAGGGCAATGGTTACCCCAGAAATAGAGGGTTCCATTACATGGCACGAGAGGGATTTAACAAACAGTGCCCTTGAAAGATTTACTATACCCTATTCCTGTATTTTGATTGATCATATACTTGTTAAAACCGAAAGGATTTTTTCTAACCTGTATGTTGACGACCAGAGAATGCTGCAGAACCTTTTAAACTCCCCACTTTCAATATCTGAGAGGATCGTCAGTGAACTTACCATAAGAGGAATTAACCGCCAGGATTCACACGAAATTGTGAGGAAAGCCTCCATGATATCATATGATTTACACAAAACTTTTAAGGCTGCATTGCTTGAACAGAACATTACAAATTATATTGGGGAAAAAGAGCTGGATGAAATCCTTTCTCCAGTATCATTTATTGGCTCTTCTGAGGCAATATGTGATGAAATATTAAAAGAGGCCTTAAAAAATGGAAAATAATAAAGAAAAGTCGCCAGGACAAAGTATGCAGATTGATATTGTTACCCGGGAAATCATTATTGATGAACTTCAAAAGTCGGAGAAATCAATTTCCGGACTTCAAAAAGCACTCAAGGAAAGAGGATATAATTATCACAGGCTGGTGCTTACCGGTTATCTTAATGCTCTTGTAGATCTTGGAATTTTGGCTGAGAAAGAGATCAAACCTTCCAGAATTTATTCCATCAGAGAAAATCCTCAAAAGGATATTTACTATTTTCTTGGAGAGGCAGTAAAAACATTCAATGATGAAGATGCTGGGGATGTTTGCCTTCTTACATTATCATTTCTCTTTAACAGACCTATATTTATGAGGGAAATTGAGAAATGTGGTGTAGATTTACCAAGAAATTACAGAAAATCTAAATCACCTAAAAGAGAAGAGTACATGAAAAACCTTGATAACAACGGAATAAAAGTACCTCCAACAAATATGCTTGTGGAACCTACATTTAAAAATAATGATACTCTATTCAAGACGCTTAAGATAATAATATCCTATTCCTATGATATTGCCAGATATTCATCACAGGATGCAGATTACTTTCAGAGAACACTTGAAGAAATGCCATAGAATTAATTTAATATTGGAAACAGATAGGGTTTGAATGAAACACTTACCCGGAGATTCTACCTATACAGGCAAATTACCAATCGGATGCCAGATGTGCGCTAAAGGCGCTAAAATGGTTCTGTTTGTATCTGGTATATGTGATGCAAAGTGTTTTTACTGTCCTTTATCAGAACAGAAGAAGATGAAGGATGTAATGTATGCTGATGAGATGCCACTGGCAAATATGAGAGATGCCATTTATGAAGCCAGAATGATACAGGCAACAGGAACAGGTATTACCGGTGGGGATCCATTAAAATATTTTGAGAGAACCTCTGAATATATTAAAATATTAAAGGAGGAATTTGGTAATTCACATCATATTCACCTCTATACAATTAGCGGGTCAAAGGAGGCCATAGATACCACTGCAAAAGCAGGCCTTGATGAGATCAGATTTCACCCGCCTGAAGAGATCTGGAGTGTCATGGATAAATCCGTGTTTAAGGATCGTATAAGATGGGCAAAGGATAATGGAATGGTTGTGGGCATTGAGGTTCCCAGCCTGCCTGGAAGAGATAAGGGAACGAAGGATCTCATCGACTTTGCCAGAAGAATGGAGGTGGAGTTTGTTAATTTAAACGAACTCGAATTTTCTGAAACAAACTTTGAACATCTTCTTGGTAGAAACTATTCAATCAAAAGTGATTATGAATCAGGGGCAAATGGGAGCCAGGAACTTGCAATCAAAATGGTCAAAGAACACCCTGAATATGCAGTTCATTACTGTTCGGCAGCGTTTAAGGACAGTGTACAGTTAAAAAACAGGCTTAAAAGAAGGGCCAAAAACGCAGCAAGACCAATAGATGTGGTTACCAAGGATGGAACTATAATTAAAGGAATAGTTGAAGGTCCCAACATTTATGAGATCAGAGAGGAACTCATAAGGTTAGGAATGGATCCCATTGATATACACATAAACCCTGTTAGGAAAAGAGTTGAAATTCCTCCATGGGTTATTGAGGATCTTAAGGGCAAAACGGATTACGAGCTTTACGAAATTGAGGAATACCCAACATGGGATGCAATTGAAGTTGAAAGAGTGAAAATTTAGAAATTTTTTATCAATTCCTCTATTGTCAAAACACCACTGGAACCTGAATAATTCTTTTTGAATTTTGTAATTTCCAGAGTTCTGGAACCGTAACCTGAAACAAAGGATTCATATTCTCCACCTTCCCCTGTAATATTTAACCCATATTTCTTCTCAAGCACTTTTAATTTCTCCACAGTTTCCTCGTCTATTTTTCTACCAAGCAATTCCTCTCCCAGTCCTTCTGCTCCTACAGCAACTATAACTGGCCTGATCCCTCTCTGTATGATCTCCTGCATGACCAAATCCTGCGATATCCTCCATAGGGGTGAATAGCATAGCATTTCATATGCAGTACAGATTGCTTCAAGCTTATTTCTCTGATAATTTGAGGCAATGGCCCCATTGACAAGTGCCATATTCCCATTTTCCATTGATAGTTTGGCGATTAGCTTCTCAAACTCCGACTCTTTGCAGAAAATGGTTTTAATATCAATGAGTTCTCCCACATAACCTGCCAGCATGGCGTTTGGTACATGAAACATCATTGATTCTTCATCTGGTATAACCGTTATTGCAGAAATAACATCAAAACCCTGTTCCATGGCAATGAGTGTTGCTAAAAACGAATCCTTTCCACCGGATAAGAGACTTATAGCTTTCATAGCCAAAACAACCTTATATATTCTTTAACTATATCAAAAAGAGGTTTATGACACTAAAAAATGGAGATAAGGCACCAGAATTTGAAACGGTTGATTCCAATCTTAAAACGAAGAAACTAAGCGATTATAAAGGAAATAAGGTTGTTCTTGCATTTTTCCCAGGCGCATTTACCGGAGTTTGCACAAAAGAAATGTGCAATTTTAGAGATTCTATGCAGAATTTCAACAAGTTCAACGCCAAGGTTGTTGGTATAAGTGTTGACCAGCCTTTCTCACTGGCTCAGTTTGGGAAGGAGAACAAGCTTAATTTCGATCTTCTCAGTGATCACACAAGGGAAATAAGCAAAAAGTATGGCGGTATTCATATGGATTTCGCTGGTGCAAAACAGCTCACCGCTTCAAAAAGAGCTGTTTATGTCCTTGATAAGGATGGAAAGATAGTTTACAACTGGGTTTCAGAGAATCCTGGGGTAGAACCAAATTATAAAGAAATTGAAGAAGCATTGAAAAACTAATAACCGCTGAAACTTCTTTCCCTATTTTTTATTAGCATTATAAATTCAGTTTTTGTAAAGATTAATAAGATCATCTAACATTATTGGTTGATAACTTTGGTCGTTGCATTCATATTAATTAAAGAAAAACCAGGATTCGAAGTTGCACTTCAGGATGGCTTGAAAGATCTAGATGGAGTAATTGAAATTTACACTCTCTTTGGAGAATATGATATAATAATTAAGGTTGAAACCAAAGATTATAAGGAACTTGAACAGCTAATAGTTAAAAAGATTCGAAATATGCCGGGCATTATTGATACCAAAACCCTGACAGGCATAACGCTTTAACCTTATACAAAGATTGAATAAACCCTGATTTTTAGTTTTTATCAATAATTTCAGAATTGATCATAACTTAAAAATTTTGATCTATACTTAAGTAAGCGTGTGTAATTTATAATAATGAAGCAGATAATGCGAATAATAATGGTTATTGTCATTGCTGCAGG
>JAKATR010000083.1 GCA_021818675.1 Thermoplasmata archaeon
TGGGAAATACTGGAAAGAAGAATGATGAGATGTTCAACATGCTCTACTCCAGGATACTGGAGAGGATTGCAGATCATACAGTGAATATATGCAACACACTTCAAAAGGGAGAGAGGATGGAGAAGGAACAGATAGACGCCTTGAAAGGTTTCCTTGAGTTCTGCAGCGAACTTTTCCAGAAGGCCGCCACTCTGTATTTCAATGTGAATCTTTTCGAAGTCAATGATCTGGTAAGCAAAAAGGAAATGATAAAGGAGAAAAAAGAGATGTTAAGCAAGATCAGGGGGAAGAATATCTCAACCTCCGCCATTACAGAGGAGATATCCAGGATAGGGATGTATTCCACTGATATTGCAGAGATAACCATGGATGCCCACTGCTACAGGCATGAGAGCACCAGGATCTGATCAAAGTGATGAGTTAAATGCGGAACATTTCATTCCTGTTTGGAGTGAATATTTCATCATTTTAACTCGAATTTTAGAATGTTCATGATTATTTCGGAGGCCTAATCTGATCCAATGATCAGCCAAAATGGTTAGAGAAGGTGAGAATTTAATGTCTGAAAGGATTCAATCCTGGCAGAAAGTCAATCCCTTTCAGACATTTGCATAGTTTCATAATTCCATCATTTATTGGGATGTTTTTCCCAAATTTTTTCTCTATGAAAGTCTCTAACGAATCGGAAAAACAGAAGAAATTGATTTTGTTTAATTCTATCTTTTTTTTCCCGCTTATTTTTAATACAGAATAAGAAACAGTATGCCCTACCTCTATATTATGGCAGTCAGAAATTTTTCTGTCAAAAATTGGCTCAAAATTTAATTGAGGATGAGTTCGACTTACCTTATCAAAAATTGTCTTAAAATCACTACTTGATTCGTTTCCATCGTGATCAAACACTGTAGTTAGATTCAAAAATTGGTTGTTCTGAACCGTGGGAATGCAGATTTTTCCCAGAAGACTAAACAAGTTTTGTTTACCTTCCTCAGCTTTAATTAATGCATCATACTTTGAATACTCACCCATGAGCCCTCTAATGAGCAAAGACTCATTCGTTGCTTTTACAGTTTTGATCCCTACGTTACAATAAAGTTTTATTTTGGATGATTCAATTGAATAATTTTGGCTTAATGAGAGATATAGGAAATCTAAATCATGCTTTCCTTCTACAAGATAAAGGGATTTCAATCAGATTCCCCGTAAATCCCATTCAAGATCTTTAATAGCACTATCTGCCTCATTATAATCTATTTCTTCTGAAACTACTACGTTTTTCAGATGACTCAGACGCAACATAAATAATTCCGATTTGACGAATTCCGAATTTGGAGAGGACATCGAGTCAACATCGAGAAAACATTGTATAAGATCCATGCTATGAGTTGAAATGAAAAGCTGAATATTACGGGTTCTGGATAAGGTCACAAGATACTTTGCCAATTCCCGCATATATCCAGGATGCATATGCACCTCAGGTTCTTCAAGCAGAACAATAGTATTTTTTGGTTGCTGGTAGAGAGAGGCCAATATGCCAATTAGGGCTTTGAAACCATCACCCATGCTGTCCATGGAAACATCGTCCTCAACCCCTTCAAAGACCATATTTTTGAAGTTGAAACGAGTAAGACCTGGGACTATATTATCCTCTTTTATGATTTGTTCTATTTCTTGGGCAATTACTTCTAATCTATTTCTATCTAAAATTACTCTTTTTATTTCATCAGTTGGATCAACAATGAATAAGGGCGAAGAGGAATTATCCCCAGCATTTCTGTCTTTATTTCTACCAATCGTTGGAAATAGGTATTCATCAATTGAATCATCTAACCTGAAAAAATGCATCTTGCTTGCAACTTTTAAGTTCTCCCAGCCAAGAAATTTTATCAAATTCAATTTTTCTGCAATTTTAACTGTTAATTCCGTAGCAAGGCTTCGAATTGGCAGACCTAAAAAAACCTTTTTTTGGTCTTTAATTTTAAGAGTTACAGATTCTTTAGCTGTTTGCGTCAACTGATCCTTGTCTACCAATTCTAGTATAATTCCTGCGTTTATACTTTCTATTAACTCTTTTCCAATCTCCATAACTCTGCGCTTTCTTTCCTCAATTTTAGGAGATTTTATGCTCCTTTCCAACACTGAATTCAACGCTCGCTCAAATATTTTTATTACCGTTTTCTCCAATTGAGGAATTATTTCATTTAGAGTTCCCCTTTCAACGTCAAGTTCAACCACAGTTCTTTTATCTTCTGTTAGTTTCAAACTTAACTTTGCAATATTTTCACCGTATTTTAAAGCGGCAGAAGGTTGAGTGAAAAATACATATGAGAATTTTTCTTCATCAAATGCAAACTCAATTGCTTGTAAAATTGAAGTCTTTCCAGTATTGTTTCTCCCAACAAATATATTGAGCATTCGCGGATTGAATTGAAGCGAATCTATTGCTTTGAAATTCTCAATATTAATATTGGTAATTTTCATTCTATATAACTACATTATAAAGTCCTATAAATTTTTGCGTAAATTCTGACGAGAATGTTTCTTTATGTGTTTTTTAGAAATTTTCCATAAGACTTAACCACTTTTGTTCAAGATGAACTTGTTTGAAGTCAATATTTGATTAACAAAAAACATGATCAAAGAGAAGAATATCTCAACATCCACCATTACAGAGGAGATATCCAGGATTGGGATGTATTCCACTGACATTGCAGAGATAACCATGGATGCCCACTGCTACAGGCATGAGAGCACCAGGATCTGATCTCCACAGATCCCCTTTTTATTCTGTTACTGACTGAGGATTAAGTTTATAATTCACCCGATGATTAAGATAAATGCGTTACGTGGTTATTACTGGTGGAGTTCTTTCAGGCATTGGAAAGGGCACCATTGCCTCGAGTTTATGCCACCTTTTAAGCAACAGTGGAGTCAAGACCTCTGCCATGAAGATTGATCCTTACCTGAATTATGATGCAGGCACCATGAATCCCTACCAGCATGGTGAGGTGTTCGTGCTGGATGATGGAAGTGAATCTGACCTGGATCTTGGAAATTATGAAAGATACCTTGACAGGAACCTGAATGGAGACAGCAGCATCACCACAGGCAAGGTTTACAAGGAAGTTATTGAAAAGGAAAGAAGGGGGGAATACCTTGGAAGTACAGTACAGATCATACCACATATCACCAATGAGATCAAGAGAAGAATAAGGAAGGTTGCAAATGAAGGGAATCTTGATGTTCTTGTGATTGAAGTGGGTGGAACTGTGGGAGACATTGAATCCATGCCGTTCCTGGAAGCACTGAGGGAACTGAGGATGGAAGAGAAGGGGGATTTACTTTTCTGCCATGTGACACTGGTTCCGGAGATTGGAAGCGAAGAGGAACAGAAGACAAAACCCACCCAGCATAGTGTAAAAGTGTTAAGGGAAATAGGTATCCAGCCAGACATTCTTATGTGCAGATCCGGGCATCCATTAACGGAAGATGCAAGAAGAAGGATTTCACTTTTCACCGATGTGGACAGGAAAGCAGTGATCAGTGTATATAACGTGGTGAATGCATACGAAGTCCCGGGTGTTCTGGAAAAGCAGGGAGTCATTGACCTGATCAGGGAAAAATTTTCCATGCCATCCCAGGAGTTCCATGACATATGGGGGGATTACAAGCAGAAACTTCTACACCCGCAGGAACATGTGAATATAGCCATCATAGGAAAATATACAGGCCTCCATGATGCGTACATGAGCCACAAGGAGGCTTTTAATCATGTAACTGGAAATACAGGAATTGCTGTGGATATCAAGTGGATGGATTCAGATTCTATTACCGACGACAATTCTCTGAAAGGGCTGGACGGAATCCTTGTCACCCCAGGATTCGGATATAGAGGAGTGGAAGGAAAGATCAGGGCAGTGAAGAATGCCAGGGAGACTGGAATGCCGTTCCTGGGAATCTGTCTGGGATTCCAGGTGGCAGTGATTGAATTTGCCAGGAATGTAATGGGTCTGGAAGGCGCAAACAGTTCTGAATTCAAGTCTGATTCAAAGAATCCTGTGATAGATATACTGCCTGAACAGGTGGGAGTCAAGGACATGGGGGGAACCATGAGGCTCGGGAGCAAGAAAGTCCTGATAAAGGATGGAACCGTAGCCATGGAACTGTACGGGCAGAAAGAGATATACGAAAGGCACAGGCACCGTTACGAAGTAAATCCGGAATACATCC
>JAKATR010000097.1 GCA_021818675.1 Thermoplasmata archaeon
TACTTCAGAATTTCATTTTATTGAATATACTAAAAAGTTTGAACCAAGCGAATAAGAACGGAAAAATATTATAAGATATTGAACTATTCACAATCAATGGCAGACGAACCTGATGTTTCAAGACGTAATTTTCTAAAGACACTTGTTGGATTATCTGCGGTTGCTGCAGTAGGCGGTTTAGGTAAGGCCGTGGTTCAAAATGTTGTAACTCCTTCGGTAGGTCTATCGAGCTTCCCTGAAACTTTGCTTTATTGGGTGCCAACTGGTGCAAGTAGTGGTACTCCCGTACCTGTAAAGGCTTCTGAATTTCCAGTAAATTCACCAAATATATGGATTTATTATTACCCTCTGACAGATGATCCAAACTTCCTGATTAATCTCGGAAATTCATCAAACGTTCCACAGAAGATAGATCCTGTACCTGTGACAATCGATGCTACAGGGGCGGTATTTCAATCTCCGGGAGGCACTGGTCCAAACGGTTCAATTGTATCTTTTAGTGCCATTTGCCAGCATCTTGGTTGCGTTCCTCCTATTATAAGGTATTATCCTCCAAATCAATTATCTACTCTTTCTTCCATATTACCGGGTCCCGCTTCAGATTATCCTAATGGAGTGATACATTGCGATTGTCACGGGAGTACTTATGATCCATCAAAAGGCGCCGGAATTATTACTCATCCTACTTATAAACCCTTGCCTAATGTTATTTTAGCATGGGACCCCAGCACTGACACACTTGCAGCTAAAAACATGAAAGGCCCTACCATTTATGGAAAGTCGAGCGACCTTTCGGGTGGCACTCCGTTATCAAACTTACAGAAAACTCTTGTGATCCAGATGAGCGTAGGATAAGGTGAAAAAATGGGATTTATTGACGAATTAAGGAGTACTTTCAGCATAAAGAATATACTTGGAGAAGACCCACTGCACATTGATGATTTACCGCTTTCAACAGTTCCAGACTATATGAGGAAGAAAGGAGGATTTTGGTACTGGACTGGAGCAATGATCAGTATGGCATTCATCTATCAGGTAGTGACTGGTCTAATCCTTCTGTTATACTACAACCCCGCAAATGCATATGTCTCAACGGAATATTTCATGAACAGTGTTCCATATGGATCGCTTATCTTAACAACTCATTTATATGGGGCTTATGCAATGATTGTTCTTGTATACATTCACATGTATAGAAACTACTTTAATGGAGCATATAAAAAACCAAGAGAACTTCAGTGGGTCACTGGCGTTCTGCTACTTGCAGTTACTATTGGAGTAGGCTACTTTGGATATTCCATGTCAGGAGATGTTTTATCAGTCGACGCAACTGATGTTGGAAGGGGAATTGCCCTTTCTTCACCAGTCATTGGCCCATTTATCGAATCAATTTTCTTTGGAAATGGTACATCCACATCTCTATTTGTTAGAATGCTTGGATGGCACATCATACTTTCAGCGGTTATAGGCGGGCTTTTTGGATTTCATTTTTATCTTGCCGAATCAAACGGGCTAATGCCATCACAAAAGAGTGCAAATTACAAAGCACCTGCTGTTGAAAAAGATCTTCCTGAACATAAGCCTTGGTATCCGTACAATCTTGTATATATGATAGAATTGGGAGCCTTTGTATTTGGTCTTATTATTTTGATTCCCTCAATTATCACTGAGCTTCAGCTTAACATTGTTAATGCAGTTCCGCCTCTATTTGATCCATATCCACAGGTGGCGCCATCAAGTCCTCTTGCTGCGTACGTTCCCCCTTACCCACCATGGTTCCTTCTATTTGTCTATAAAGCTGTTGATTTCAAGATGTTTAATGTAGCAGGCGGATTATCAGCACTGGCAGCATCTACAGTTTTTGGTGTAATACCCTTACTGTATTTCCTTATAGTACCCTTCATTGACAGATCAAACGATCTCCATCCGCTCGCAAGGCCATTCTTTACAGGCTTTGGAATTCTGGGCGTTGTTTATATGGCAATTCTCTCGCTATGGGGAGCTCTCTCACCAGGAATACCAATTGCTACTAACGATGTTCTTGCTGTTTTTATTCCACCATTTATAATAGTCATGGGCGGAATGTATATGCTGTCGAAGTTATACAAAAAAGGTTCATTTAAGCCGTCTCTTAACAGAATAATCGGTTCTTTCATAGTCTTCTTTATCTTTTTGGTAATTGCAATATTTGAATTTGCAACATCACTTGGAAGTATGTTCTCAGGCATTACAGTTTATAACACAGCATTTACATTGATATCTGGCTCAGGAATGACTTTTGCTGCACTGGGAACCATGAGATCCTCAGAGATTTCTAACCTTGCATTGCTGAAAGCCAAAACAATAAAAGGTTATGAAATGAGCAAGAAAACTGCTTTGATAATTTCATCAGTCCTGGTTATAATTTCAATGGAGATTCTCTGGTTAATGTTACTTGCAAATCCTCTTAACCTGATTCAGGAGGAAGGATTTGGTATTGGATTGGGTATCCTAATGATTCTTATTGGAATTGAAATAAGGATATACAGGATGGTCTACCTACGTGAGTAATCTAAGAGTAAAAGGGTTTAATTCAATTACTTTCTGGCAGGAAGATTCAATCGGCTTAATAGTAATAAAGTCAGACAAAAACGGAAATATCCAGACTAATACTCTCAATGAAATGATGCAATCTCTCGCAATTGCGGCTGCAGATGAGAAAGTGAAATACATCGCGATAACTGGCATGAATTCAGTTTTCGCCAAAGACATATATTTTAAGCCTGAGGAATCAATCAAAGAGGCACTTGAAACAATGCTCTCTTATTCTCTTTTTTCATCCGGAGTGCAAAAGCCCGTAATAGCTTTATTAAATGGTGATGCCATAAATATTGGATATGAAATTGCCCTTTTAACTGATGTAGTTATTGCTTCATCAAAGGCTAAGTCTGGATTCACAAAAGACTATCAATGTCTGATGGGTGGTACGATTGCAAGGCGAAGATTCTTTGATGCAAATCTCTCAAAACCATCGGAGAGGAAGAACTGCGATAAGCTTATTGAAGAAATCGATTTTCTTGGAATTGCTAAAGAATTCATTTTAAACGACGTGAGGAATAACGTCTATCAGGAACGAAATGCCCTCAGGTGGGACCTCAAAGAACGGATCTACGAGGAGCAGATTAATTTTCTCAAGATTCATTCTGATAAAAAATAGAACTAAAATCAAAGGCTAAACAAAATCTAAGAATAAGTCATTAATAAAAGGCTTAATTGAAAAAGTATGATTATTTGATTAGGACAAGGAATGGTTTTTGGCTTTATTTCAAAGGTTTGATTTTGGTTATATGAGAAAAATATTAATGTAGATCACATTTCATTTTTATGAATAATGGAAAAAACCCGAGTATTCTCATTACTGGAGGGACAAGAGGAATAGGCAGAGCTATTGCTCTTAAATTGGCGGAAAACGGTTATGATATAATTGCAGTATACCGTAACAATGATATTGAAGCAAGTGACTTCTCTTCTAAAATTAAAGAAACAGGCAGAAATTGTAAACTTTACAAAGCCGATCTTACTATTGAAGAAGAACGGGTAAATATAATAAACGACATAAAACAAAGTAATTACAAACTCAAAGCTCTGATCAACAATGCAGGATTATACCGATCAGAAACACTCGATTCTCTTAATCTTAAGGATTGGGAAAGAGTCATAAGATTAAATCAGACAGTGCCAGTATTAATGGCAAAGGACACTCACAGTCTCATAGAAGATGGTGGGTCCATAATAAACATAGGATCTATGAGGGGGATCATATCTTCAGTTGAAGGGCTTTCATATCAGGCATCAAAAGCCGCATTGATTCATCTAACGAAATCTTTGGCTAAAAGTCTTGCCCCAAAAATTCGCGTAAATTGCATAATTTCAGGGTTTATTAAGACAGATATGACAAGCCCTCTTTATTCCGATGAAACTATATCCAGTGCAATCGAATCAATAACACCATTGGGACGATGGGGTGAACCAGAGGATATAGCAGAAGCTGTGAATTTTCTCATATCAGAAAAGGCATCATTTATCACGGGACAGGGCATTATAATAGATGGTGGAATAGGTCTTATAAAAAATATGTGAGTGAATAATTCACTCATATGTTACTGAAAAACTTGTTCCATCTGATGTCAGAGCGGATGGCTGTGCGTACAATGCACCACTTGAAGTTGTCATTGTTATGCTTTCATATGGTAAGGCTCCAAGAGGCTCAGTAACTCCATTTATTGTTGCATAATTTGTTCCAGCTATTGAAGTATAATCTGCTCCATAGTATGCTGTTCCAAAGTTTGCAAGGGAACTTAACTGTCCACCGATTTCAGGTCTTTCCTCGATCCACTCAGCTGATAGCATGCTGGATTTGTATGTTACCTGAATAAAGAAGTGCTCGTTCTGACTTGTATCATTAAGATATATGTTCCAGTACTGGCTGTGATGTGGGGCAACACCTGCATATACAATTGCCGATGATATAACGTCACCAGGGCTTACCGTAAAACCACTTATTGGGGTCTCAGCAGCAGGTAGCATTTCGTACCATGCGCTGTATTGAGCAGAGCCTGAAGAATAATCAGATTCCGTTCCAGTTTGAATCAGAGTTCTGTCGTGGGAGAAAAATCCACCGATACCAATCCATTGTGATGAGTAAGTTGAACTGGAAGAAGCGGAAACTGACTGAACTGTCCATGAACCTGTGATACTTGTAACCACATTAGCGGGACTGCTAAAACTTGATGCAGCAACATAACCGGCCCAGTTTGTTGAGGAAGTCGTTCCAGAGGAGCTGGAAACCACTTTTCCAAAGTGCAGTTCATTGGAGGCCTGTGCAGCAATTGATGGGACAGCGACTACCATTAACGATAGTACAAATAACGCCGCCAAAACAATGGCTTTCATTCCTTTGTTGTTTATGCTTTTATTCACAAATAATACACACATGTCACATATTTAAGTATTTTTATTGTTGTCTTATTTTAAATACTCTGCCAATGAACAGAATTATAAGCATAGTGGAAATTTTGTATTATGGCTAAAGATGAATACGAAAGTCTTCTTGATAAATCATCAGACATTTTGTCAAAATCAAATATAAGTGAAGAACGGCTAAAAATCCCGGAACCGAACATAATTAGAGAAGGGAAAGTTACCATAGTAAGAAATTTCATGGATATGGTTGATATGATTAACCGTGATCCAAAGCACATCATGAAATATCTGATGAAGGAATTCGGCATTGGTCTGAACCTCGATGGAAAAAGGTTAATTATAAACAAGAAAGTAACCCTGGAGGAGTTCACTCAAAAGATAGAGCAATATCTCAATGTATTCGTGAGATGTTATGAGTGTAATTCTCCTGATACCGAGATAAAAAAAGTTGGCCGAACCAATGTTATTGAGTGCAAGGCCTGTGGTGCCCAGCATCCGATCAACATGTCCAAAGAACTAACTGGAAATGAGGCTGACCTTGAAGAGGGTAAGAAATATGTTGTTCAAATTTCGGAAATCGGACGTTCAGGTGAGGGAAGGACAACTTACCGCGGATATCATATTTTTGTACCAGGTGTGAAAAAGGGTGAAAGTGTAAGGATAGTCATTAAGAAAATTAAAGACGGTACTGCCATAGGGGAAGTGATTGAGCGAATCAACAAGCAATAACGAAATAGTTGTGGATACGAACGCATTAATCTATTCCATAAAGAATGGAATAAATCTCAAATATGAAGCCGGTAGGATTTCCGGCATATCGGAACTGACTATTCTTGAATGCGTAAAGAATGAGCTATATGGATTGTCCAGAAAGAATATGTATGCCCTTTTAGCTCTGAAAGAAATTGATTCTAATAAAACAATTCCATCAGAGGGTTCTGGCGATGACTGTCTCATCAAATACGCATCTGAAAGAAATTGTGCAATCATAACCAATGACCGCGAACTCATAAAAATTGCAAAGAAAAATAATCTAACAGTATTTACCCTATCAGAAGGAAGGAAGTTAAGATATGCCTGAAAATGCCGATGAGAATATTACACGCAGCGAGAGAACAAGAATTTATGAGGGGCTGAAAGCAATCCTTCTGATCTCGGGAGGGGACAAAAAAGCAAGACTGTATTCCGGCTCTCTGGCATCATTTATGGGAGTCAGCCAGCAAACAGCTTCAAAGCTTATCCTGGATATGGTTAAGGCAGGTGTTATTGACAGGATAATGGATGGTAAAATTCAGTCAATAGAGATCACAGAAACCGGTCGGGACCTTTTATTTGAGGAATATTCAAGGTTATCAAGAATCCTTGGAGTCAGGGATAATATTGTGGTGACAGGTACAGTTCAGAGCGGTATGGGCGAGGGCCGTTATTATGTCTCCAGAAAACCATACGTTATTCAGTTTCAGGAAAAACTGGGTTTTATCCCATATATGGGTACGCTCAACATAAAAATAGATCCTTCGGAGGAGGTTTCTCTGAGAAGAATCAGAGGCTATTCCGGTATCAAGATCGATGGCTTTGTCACAGATGACAGAACCTTCGGTCCAGTTAAAGCGTTCATGGGAAAAATCACTGGCATTAAATGCGCAGTTATCTTCCCGGAAAGATCTGTTTATCGGGATGTTATCGAAGTAATATCTGAAGAATTTCTTAGAGAAAAACTTCAGTTGCAGGATGGAGTCAGACTGCAAATATTTGTTGACGTTTCAAATTGATACATCAATTTTCCCAGATTCAACGTCAAGAATCAATTTGTTAATTTTTTCTTCAACCTGACTCTGGTTCATCCCGCAGTCCAGCAGTTCAAGATATAGTTCGAAATCCTCCTCAAAATTCACCTTAGAACCATGATAAATCTTCACATATCCGCAATGTCTCTCAGCATCGAAGTTTAGTCTGTAGTTTGCACTTATTGTAACATTAGCTTTCTCTATAAATTTATTCATCTTGTATAAATCGCCCATTTTTTTCACCTAAATTATATTGTCAAGACCTTTTTCCCATGCTTTCTTGAAAGTAAGTATATCCTCATTAAACAAAAGTCTTCCTGAGTCTGAAACATCAATATTGTGGGATTCCAGAACCTTTCCAATAATCTCCATCCGTACATCGCCAAGCAGCTTTGTAAGTTTCTGGAGGTTATCCTCAGCAACCTCTGCAACTATGCGGTTTCCTCCCTCTGCAAAGAGTTTATTATACGTTCTGGAATTTGAAATATAACTCAGATCTAAACTGGCCCCAAGTTCATAACCAAAGCACATTTCAAGTACGGTTGCAATCAAGCCGCCGGATGATACGTCATGGGCTGAAATTATCAATTTACTGCTTATGCACTTTTGAACATTTTCTTTCATAAGACGCAATTCCTGAATATTTGTCTTTTCAAAACCATGAGATGGATATCCAATGTTTTTAAGATATACGCTGCCACTGAGATCATAATTGCTTGATCCAATGAGAACTATCAAATTCCCCGGCGACTTAAATTCAGTTGTAATACAGTTTTTCACATCATCAATTACCCCTACCATCATTATGTTAGGTGTAGGTGGTATATCGGTTCCCTTATAGTTATTATAAAAACTCACATTCCCCGCAACCACCGGCAGATGCATCTCCCTGCAGAAGTCGCTGATAGCCTTCACAGAGTCAACAAACTGACCCAGGACTGCCGGATTCTCCGGATTTCCAAAACTGAGGGAATCGACAACGCTGTCAGGAGACCCGCCGCTGCATATTATATTCCTTACAGCTTCTGAAAGCGTATTGATTGTGCCATTATAAGCATCAATAAAAGTTGCGTTTACATTGCATCCAGCGGTCAGAACCAGACCTTTTCTATTCTCATTCATAGCTCGAATAACATTTGCATCTGAATGGGTCTCTGAATTTGGGATTCCAGTGAATGGCTTGACAATGGTATTTCCTCTAACCGTGTGGTCATACTGCCTTACAATATTGAATCTTGCACACACATTTGGATTGGAAATAACTTCTCTAATAACTTCGAGGTAATCTTCCATCTCAACAGGGAATGGATAGACCTTTGCCCCTTCTTTTCTTGTTTTGAAAGGCCTTGCATATATTGGCCCTGAAGTAAGAAATTGAAGCGGTAGATCCATAACAATTTCATCTTCGTAAACGAGCTTCATATTTTTCCCGGATACGCTTTCTCCTATGACAGCGGTTTCCACATCCCATGCATTGAAAATGTCCTGAATTTCTTTTAAATTCTCTTCTTTTACAGAAAGGAGCATCCTTTCCTGGCTCTCACTTATCCATATTTCCCAGGGTTTCATTCCTTTCTCTTTGGTTATTATTCTGTCCAGGTAAATCATACCACCACAATTGCCAGCCAGGCACATTTCACCGGCTGATGATGAAAGTCCTCCCCCTCCAAGATCTTTCATTCCCGAGATCAATTTCTTTGAATTTGCCTCAAGAACAGCATGAATCAAGGGTTCCTTGATTATTGGGTTTCCAAGTTGAACCGCCCTGTTTCTATCTTTGTCTTCAGATTCCTGTACACGGGATGCAAAATTAACTCCATGAATTCCATCCCTGCCTGTTCTACCTCCTGCCAGAACAAGAATTTCATTAATTCCGCCTACTCTGCTTCTGCAAATCTCATTTTTCTTTGCAATTCCAAGGCAACCGGCGTTCACAAGGGGAGAACCGATATATCCTTCATGGAAGTTTACTGAGCCTGAAACTGTGGGAATTCCAACCCTGTTCCCATAATCCCGGATCCCACCAACTACATTTTCTATTATAAATCTGGTGGTTAGGCGATCTTCCGGCTTATCCTGAAAATCTGTACCAAAATAGAGTGAGTCCAGTACTGCCACAGGCTGCGCACCCATGCATAAAATATCCCTGAGAATTCCTCCAACACCTGTAGCGGCACCTCCGTATGGTTCCACAGCGCTTGGATGATTGTGTGTTTCCATCTTAAGAACATAAGTATAGTCATGATCCAATCCCATTACTCCTGCATCATCCTCCATCTGGAGTATGGTGTTTTCCGTTTTCAGGTTCTCAAAATATCTTTTAAGATATAATTTTGAAGATTTGTAACAGCAATGCTCGCTCCATGCCTGACCCATTGCCTGCAGCTCTACTTCGGTGGGCTCCCTGCCAAGTTGTCTAAAATAGTTTCTCAGTCTTATCATTTCTTCTATATTGAGGGAAAGTCCCATTGAATTGCTTAATTTAAGTAGACTTTCATTGTTAAGATCGGTAATTAAAATAGTATCTTTCATCTTTACCATTCACTAAATATTAAGAAATTTCTTCAACTACTTTTACCGTGTAACTATTAATTACAGGGTTTATGAGAATTTTGGAAGCAACGTCTCTGGCTATTTCCAGCGCATGCTCATTATCGGATGATATATCAAGCTGATAAATTTTATAAATCTTCATATTTTCCACAGAATCGTAGCCAAGAATGCCTAAGTTGTGAAAAAGTGTTGAGGCTTCAGGGTCTTCAACCCCTTCAAGGTAACCAATCTCAATGCGAATCTTAACCATAGAATGCGATGCAATATCAGAATTAAAGCTTTCAGGTTGGTAAGTGTTAATGCTGAAAGTATATTCTATATATGTAAAATGACTTAAAATCAAAAAAAGCTAATTTTAACAGCTTGACGAAAAAACCTTCAAATTTAATTTTTAGTCTTGTGAATTATATTAATTATTGGTTTAAGAGTATCATAAACATTGGATGTTTTTTCCGCAACCGTTCCAGTAACGATAATGTCTGCACCAGCCCTTGCAATGGCCTCAGCAGTGATTGGGTCTCTAATGCCCCCGCCAACTATTAACGGTATACTTAATTTTCCTTTTGTTCTGGTTATAATCTGTTCTGATACTGGCTTATCCGCTCCACTTCCTGCCTCAAAATATACCAGTTTCATTCCGAAATACTCTGCTGTCAGAGCATATTGAAGAGCCGTTTTAATATCGTCCCTATCAATAAGCATTGCCTTTCCAACCCTTCCTGCTGTCATCCCCGGTTTAAATATTACATATCCCATGGGTATTTTCTCAATGTTTGTTTCAGATAGATATATTGAAGCCTTTTTTTGATGCCCAACAATATATTCTATGTCTGAAGAGTTCAGGAGGGACATAAAGTAGATGGCGTCGGCTTTTTTGGTTATCATACTTGAAGACCCTGGAAAGAGAATGATCTCCAGATCAATCTTTTCCTTCATCAGATCTGTGGTCTTATCAAGAACCTCAGGAGAGATTTCAGTGGACCCTCCAAGCATTATAAAATCTGTGCCTGCCTTATACGCTTCAAAGGCAATATCCGCGCTGCCTTCAGGACCAGAGGTAGCAGGATCAATCAGAGTCATGTGTATTTTACCCTTCTTAAGGGCCTTCAAAATATTTTCATAAACGCTCAACTCAAACCACCTACAGCAAATGATACCAGACCCAGAATCATTGAAATTTTGGACGATTTTTGTGCAAGAGTCGCACTTTTAAATTGCAAAACTGCAGTTACGACAAATAAAACATCACAAAATGCCAGTGGTATCAGGTAATATATGGAAAATAGGCCAGTGAAATACGGAACCAGTGAAAGGGTCACAGCACTTCCTATAAATATGCTGGAAAGTATGAGGGCACTATTCTTTCCATATCTTTTTGGAAATGTCAGTCTGTCAAAATCTCCATTCATATCCTCAACGTCCTTAATCAACTCTCTTGAGATGTTTGATAGGGCTGCCAGGAAGAAAAGGATTACCATTCTATAGAAATGATCTACTGCAATACCTCCGAAAATGAATATCAAACCTACAAGAACGCTAATAACTATATTTCCCGGCAAACCGCTTCTTTTCAGGCTATATTCATAAGAGAATAGCAGCAGTTCTGCCATAATTACAAGCAAACCAGATATGTAGGATATAAAGAGGACAGCACATAAAATAGAAGCGATGAAGGATATAATAATTGCAATTTTTGCGCTCTTTAAAGAAATTCTTCCCGTAACCAGGGGCCTGTTTGGATGGTTAATTCTGTCACTTTCTATGTCAAACAGATCATTCATCGCATTTCCTCCCAGCATTACAAGAATTACTGAAAGTGAAGCAAGTGAAAGTATAAACCATTTAGACAGCACATCAGTACCAAGGGAAATAAGTCCGGAAATGAATGTGGCAACTATGGCCATTAAGGCATTTTCTGGTCTCAGAAGTTTAACCCATGGATTCATTGCTAAACTTGAATTCTAAGGCTCATATAATCCTTGGCAAAATTAGAATTAAGTCCTTTTCATTTATCAGCGTTTTCGAAGGCACGCAGGTAATCTATTTTTAATCCTGTAGGAGAAAAATGAGTCCTTTCTGTAACTGTAGCACCATTGTTTATGGCAATTTCCCTTGCGTTTTTTAAATTTGGGATATCCTTACGATATCTGGAAAATATCTCACCAACATCACAGAAGAGCAAAGATATGTCCTCATTCTTTAGGGCATAGAAAAAATTCAACGATTTTTCAAGCACAAATTGGTTTTTTTGTTCTTCCACTTTCGAATTGAAAATATTTTCAAGTTTGCCAAGCCATATGGGTCCTGCCACTTCATCTGAATATGCTTTTCCTATAAGTTCCGGAAGTTTTACTATGCCTATGGATTTCAGGGTCTCATCTGCCTTAGCTGCCCCCCTTACAACTCTCACAAAAATTCGATAATAGTGTTTGTTCCAGAAGGAAAGCAATGGTTCTATGCCCGCATCAAGTGCGGCGGCCCTTCTGGCTACGGTACCAATAAGATTGCGAATACCAAATTCATGTCTCATAAGAGATCTGGGTATGATGGTTCCATAGCGCCTGAGAGTCTTTTCCGGTAAAGCACCGGAAAGCGCTGAAAGATCTGTGGCTGTAAAGCCTATATAACCACGGTTTTTTACATTATTTAATGAGATATCCAGATAAGGAATTATAGATCCATAGGGGTCAACATCAATAAAGTCAAAATCATATCGGGTAACCATTTCTTCAAAAGATGACCAATGTATTTCCGCGTCAGATCTATTTAAGAGGACATTGCGCGTCAGGAGCTTGAAACTCATCTCAGACCTTTCTGAAATCACTGAATGAACAGCTGTCTCTTTGCTTACCCTTATTCCTCTGATGCCGGTGGCTCCAAATCCATCAAGGAACAGTCTTGGTTTGAGTAAATTTAACATAATTATGGTAAGATCACGATTCAAGACCTGCTCCGGATTGTAAAATCCAGTCTGCATTTTGCCGGGACCAGTTTCACTGAACGTATGTTCCGTTTCTATTGTTGCAGAACCTTCGTTGATCTTTGTTATGGATTCTCCTCTCCGTTAAGTACCCTGAGTACCTTAAACGGGAGTATATTTCTGTTTATGGGGGTTATATCAAAAACCCTGACCCCTTCCAAACTCCTGATTTCCTGCAGTACCGGGTTTCTTGATTTCTTGTGTAATGTTACAATCAGGGGTTTAGTGTAATTCAGTGTTTCAAGAATTTCTTTTTGTATATTTTTGGTGGTGTTTTCAAGTTTCCCTATCTCGTCAATGACAATAATATCTGCCACTTCTCTGGCCTTCTGTAGACTTGGTATTAGGATTTCTTCAAGCAGACGCGTATCAACCCCAAGTTTGTCTATCTTTACTCTTGAAACAAGACCCTGCTCAGCGAAAACAACCTTTCTCTTTGAATATATGTCAAGAATTGAATATCCCTTTAATTTTCCCTGCTCTGTAATCTCATTTACGAGAACTCCATGGACAATCTTCCCGTCATGAACAAGTATATCCATAATCTTTGTCAATGCTTCTGCCTTTATACTGCCCACCGGGCCTGTTATTCCTATTTTAACTGCCATTATTTAATCCTCCAGATACATCAATGGGTAATCCATTTCTTTGATGTAACGCAATCTTGCCTTAACACTGGAATTCTTATATTGAATGTCAAGACTTACGTCAAGCATATCTCCAGTAAGTGTGATATATTTGTAAGTGCCCTTATGCTTATGTATATTTTCAGGGTTTATCTTCACAGAGGCAGAAGCTACAAAAGGCTGAACAAGAACGCTCTGTTTAATTGCCTCTTCAAGTGATTCAAGATTAGATAGACTTACAGGTGCCCCGACATATTGGTGGTAAATTGTCCCCAACTTGATTCCAGCCTCGAATATGGCTCTCTCTCTATTTGAGCAGTTGAAAAATTGCTCTGCAATGTCGGGCATATTCCACCTGAATTTCAAATCCGCTAATAAGTTTATTGGGCATTTAGAAATGATAGCAAAATTTGCACTTTTAGGTATTTTTTCATCAACGGTTAATGTAAATTTGCTGAGTTATCTGCAAGAGAGAATACCTAATGGGGATATCCTGAAGAGAAGATACCGTAAATTAAGTGAAATCTGGTAAGTCAGTATGAGGAGGATAAACGCTGTAATTTAAATATGTATTTCTCATTATGGCGTAATCAAAATGGAAGCAGAAAAATCATCTAATGGAAAATTACAGAAGATACTGAATAAGATTACATATAACAACGCAACAATTGCCATAGGGCTCTTCTTTGTTATTTCTGGGCTTTCGTACTATTTTGCATGGGCAGAATATTTTGATGCATGGACGGACCCGGGGCTATATTCACTTGTTGTGGTATTTTTAGCTTTTGGCATAATGGCAATTATACTTGGTGAAACAAAGAAGAGAATTTCTCCAGAAAAGAGATAAAACTTATCCGATGAATTTTTTCTCAAAATCAGTAGATATATAAGTGAGTTTTCTCAAACTTCCGCCGGTATAATAGAAAAATTCAGAGTAAAACTCGCTCTTTCCTCCGGAGAGATTTTTAAAATCAACAAAACCATAATCGGCAGGAGATATTGCTACGGTTTTGAGTTCCTCCCAGAACTTATTTCTGAATATGAAAACATTTATTGAATTTTCAAAAATGGATTGTCCACCCTGTTTTGATAAAAACTCACCAATTCCCTGTGATATAGAAACAACGGAAGTGAGATAGTGTCTTGAGGATCTTACGATTTCACCATATAATTTCATGGTTTCCATGTATCTAAGCAGAAGGTGTGCTTCATCAATAATCAGCAATTTCCTCTTTGACCCTGAGTGTTTGATTAGATTGTACATCTCTGACAAACATAGAAGAAAACTACTCTCAGTTTTTGCTTCCTCTGTAAATCTAAAGATTTTAACTATTTTGTCTTTGTTTGAATCGGATTGCAATGAAGTTTTGTTAGGCACACCGTTGCCAAAGTATATTACTTCTACATTTGAATAAGAAGAAAGGTCTTTTGCAGAGAAATATTCATTCATGGGATCAAAAATATATATCTCATCAGCAAGATCAAGTAATAAATTTCTTAATAGAAAGGTCTTTGTGAAGTAGCTCTTCCCTGATCCTATTTCCCCAAGGATTAAAGAGTTAAATGATGGTTTTGACCATAAATTTAAAAAGATCGGTTTTCCAGAATAGGAGTCAAGTCCTATTAGTACCCCTGATTTATCAGGAATGGTTGCAGTAAACCATGGGATGAGATTGACCAATGAGTTATTGTCTATGAGATATCTGTTGTATTTGGAGAAATCAAAGGCATTTAGTCTTCTAACATGGGTTCCGCTCAATTTGTTTTTGAAATTCGGGATTGCACCCATGAGCTCAATCGCATTTCGCACTCTAAACGTATATTCTCTAAGTTTTACAGGATTATTGCTTCCTGGTGATATTGTGAATGTTCCCTGGTATACAACCCCAGTTTCACCTGAATTCATCTCATGAATTTTACTTGCATATTTCTCTTCATCAATAATTCTCCGTGAAGGATTCTGAGGATGTTTTTTTCGCTCAGTCATAAGGTTAGCTCTTTTAGCAGCCCTTATCCTTCCAAAAATCCTGCTGTCCTTTTTTAACCTGGTGAGTGAGTACATTATATCAAGGGGAATTGATATGCCATTGATGAATGGTGATATTTCCAGTGAATTAGATGGTTTTGCATCAGAAACACGAATATGCGATTTGAATCTTGTGGAGTGAAAATAAGTTTTATAGAGTTTAACAGCAATGCGATTTTTCTCGTTATTCTTCAAGGAAACTCTCTCCATATTTTTTCCAGAAGCAAAGTATCTATTTGCTTAAATTTCATACCTATGGATGCCATCTGTTCCTGGATTACAGCAAGGTCTGAATGAAGCTTTTCCTTTTTATCAACGCCTTTTACACTCTTTAAAAGTATGAAGTGCCTGAAATAAAAGGTATTTCCCATAATGCTTTTTAGCATATTGGAGTAGGATGCCGTGGCTGAATTTTCATTTTTTACAGGCATTTCTATATTGTTAAAGTTCATTGATATGAGGGTTAAATTGTCAGGCATTCTCATCCAAATATTCGAAAGAGAACTTTTGAAAATGTTCTGTTCCCTGAGAGTCATTGTTCCTATTTCTTGTGGAATAACCTCTATTCCAGTAATTTCTATATTTCTGTCTATCATCAATGTATTATATTTTGTATCTTGGCAATTCTTACTCAATGAAATAGTTCTAATTTTGATATATTTGATCATTGAAATGGAACATAGAACTGCTAAAATAGTGAACGAAGCAAGGATAAGTGCTGGTATTCTCATGATGTATGGGATTAAGTCGTTGCTGAAATTAAGAAATATTGCAGTTAGGGCCACAGCAATCACATATATTTCCAGATTAGGATTCAAAGCATTCCGTTCTCTGTGATTTAGATTTGGAGGTAAATTTCCAAAAGTATCTCTATTTTGCATCTGTTTTACCGGTTTATATTTCAGCTTTAAGCCAGGGTAAGAATATAATCTTAAACCGCTTTAATCCAATATATCTCAATTTATAAGTAACTATCATGTCAACATACCATTTCTTAAACATGCTTATATTAGTACTACTCCATCATTCTTCTATACTCCACATCTTTTTTCATGAGGTCACTGATATTGACCTGATATGGATTATTCCAGTTTGTGTTTTCATTTTGTTCACTACCAATGGAAATATTCCCCAAATGTATATCCGGTATCCTGTCGGTGATCAGTTGCATTCTATTTCTAATAAGGCTAACACCAGATAGGATATCCAAACTCATCAGATTCCTGAACAGACCACCCTTTGTCATAAATATGGAAGGAATGAGACAGGCGGCCCAAAGAAATGCAAGGTGCATAAAGAATATGTTCGAATAAATGGAACTCAGGTAAAGGGCTATGGATATGGGAAAAGGAATAAGTGCAAGTTCAATAAACATGACCCACAGTTGAAGCATTCTCTCATATAATTCAGTCACTGCCATGAGCAAAGATACCAGCGGCAAGAGAATTATGAAAACTATGAGGAGAGCATCTCTTAACATTAGAAAACTGAGGAGTATAAACGTAGCTGCGAAGTATCCGGAAGAAAGAAGAAGGGCTGAAAGGGTATTGCCTCCGGAGGCCATATTGCCCAAATATGACATAATTTCGTTTGATGTCATTGATGAAAGCCAGTTTATAGAACCATATGTCCAGACACTGTTAAATATCAGATATGAAAACTCAAGGATATACTTGCTTATATCCAAAGAAAGAAAGAACAGTACCAAGCCAAGGCTCATCCTCAAGAATATTCTGTTTAGGTCTTCGCCTTTTCGAATCATTATTATTTTTATGGAGCTAATAAAAATGGCTAAAAGGGCAAAGGGAATTGCCAGTTCATCTGTTATGTGTTTAAAAAGTGGTGTTATGATCGACAGGTCTGAAGAAGAATATGGAAACGCATAGGGTTGTCCAAGTCCGTAAGTTATAATCAGTTGCCATAAGCCTGCAGAAGATGCTATTTCTGCAGAGAGTAAAAAACTTCCAAGTGGGGAAAGAAAAGAAATTATATTGAATGACAAATATCATGCACCAGTGGCTATAAAATTAAATATCCCGTATATGAAACCGCTTATTGCCAGAATGTAAATCACGGTTCCCAACGCAGCATACTTGACTCTGTTTTTTGAGTCATATCTTTTCTGTTCATCAGAACTGAAAAATCCAAGTGCAATTGGTATCCAGAGAAGCGCAATAATTATTGCTGATATAGATATTACAACTTCAAAACCTCTTTGGAAAACTTCCTGTATGGTTGTATTTGAGCTTGCCAAACTTTTCATTGGAATAAAAACCTCTAAATTCATCCCTCCCTGATTTAATCATATTATTAATTTTGTAGCATCACTTTAAGAAAAAAATACCATTGTTTACTAAATGTCAAAAATATTAGAAGTGGACATTTATAGGTTCAAATAATAGATTCTATGAAAGATCGTAAGACTTTGCCTCTTCTTTGACCAGATTCAGTTTTGTTGTTCTTTCTCTGCTTCTCTCTTCTCCTTCCTTAAATCGTCGTTTATCATCATCTGTTTCCAATTTTAACCTGGGAACTGAAGTTGCTTTTCCATTTTGATCAATGGCAACATAGGTCAGATAGGCCTTTGTTGCGAATTTTCTTTCACCGGTAAGTGATTCTTCTGAGAATACATCCACTTCTATTTCCATGGTAGTTTTTCCAACATAATTTATTCTCCCTTTCATTGTTACAATGTCTCCCATGCGGATCTGGGAAAGAAAGAATATACTATCCATGCTTCCGGTAACAGTTCTTCTTCTGGAATGCTTGAACGACACAATTGAGGCAACGTTATCAATCCATTCAACCAGCCTTCCACCATATAATGCATTAAATATATTGGTGTCAGGGGGAAGTACGAGCCTTTCTATTGCAGTATAGGAATCTTTCCATGATTTTTGATCTTCATTTGCCATAAGAAGTAATGTAAAGGTAATATAAAACAATAAATTGTGGAAAGGTGAATTCCTCTCAAGATCATACTATTGAAAAAAGAATCGCATGTGAGGTTGCAATCCGGTATATGAAAGATGGCATGAACATTGGACTTGGCACAGGTTCGACAGTCAACGTTTTGCTGGAAACAATTGATGAAATGAACCTAACATTTAAAAAGAGTACATTTGTATCAACATCAGACAGGACAACAGATAAAGCTTTGAAATTGGGTTTAAACGTAAATCAGGAATATAAAGGTGAACTTGACGTATCAATAGATGGAGCGGACGAAATAGATCCAAACGGCAACCTTATCAAAGGAGGAGGTGGTGCTTTGACCAGAGAAAAGATAGTCGCATCCAATTCCAGGAATCTTATAATTATCGCAGATTCTGGAAAGTATGTAGAAACACTGGGCCGATTTAGTCTGCCTGTGGAAATATTCAAACTATTCTCGGCGGGCACGATAAAGAAGATCGAATCCATGGGCTCTGAATGTAGAATTCGGGATAACGGGACTTTCACAACAGAGAATGGAAATTTAATAGTAGATTGCAAATTCCAGACAATAAGAGACCCAGAGAAAATGGAGAACGCCATCAAGATGATTCCAGGGGTTGTTGAAGTGGGCCTTTTTGTAGGTATGGCTAATTTGTCGATTGAAGGAAGGAAAGGGGGAGCAATTATCCACAGGTATAGGGAATTGAACGGTTTGTGAACATAATTTCTTAAAATTTATAAAAATTCATGACTTCTAATATTAAAAAATGAAGTTTAGTTCTGGATAAATTAACTATTTGGTATTATTTCTTCTTTTCTCCTTTATACGATTTTAGTTCCTGAATTATATTATGAATTGAATCTATCTTTTCTGAAAGATCCTGAATAATTTCTTCAAGAATTTCATCAAATTCCTTGGAAAGCCTGTATCCATGTACTGGTCTTCCCTTACCCTCTTTTTTCATATTACGTTTGTTAATCCAGCCTTTTCTCCTGAGCCATTGCATTGCAATTGAAACCTCAGGCTGCCTTAAACCAGTTTCCCGTTCAATCTCAACACTTGTAATTTCTCCTTTGTTTCTTATATAGACAAGTGTGAAAGCCACACTTCTTGGTATATCTGATTCGGTCAGAAATTTTGCAAGTTTATTGCTATTCTCTGTTAGAGTCATAACTATCAATATCCAATATTATAATTAAATATATATGTATATCCTTAATTGGAAATAAATTTAAATTTCATTTGGAAAAAATATCTCGGAATCACTTTCCAGATTTGGATAGAGCTTCCAGTTTACTTATTATTGTATATAACGCAGCTCTCCCATGTGATGGTACATTGGGATCGTTGGCAATTTCATCAAGCATAGAAATAGCAGTTGCGCATCTAAGATCAAGGGTTACTTTTGCATCAGAAAGTTTATTTCTGGCATCTATTGAGCTTTTCCTTACATTCTTCGGCACAGAAGTATCCTGTGAAAGCTCTTCGAGAAGATAAATCAATTCCGAATATAACTTGTTATCCATTTAAATCACTCCGTGAAAGTTGTGTTATTCTCTTTCTTTATGGATATTACCATCATGGTCTTAGAGTCTTTTACTCCTTTTAACTTGCTTATTTTTGTCAATAAATATTTTTGCAATTCTTGATAGTCAGGGAATCTTACCTTCATTATTATGTCAAAATCTCCAGTTACTACATAGGCATCTTCTACGTTGGAATCCCGGGAAATGTTATTGATTACGGCATCTATCTCTGTAACATCAACTTCCAGACCTATGAGCGCCGTGACAATCTTTTTATCATAATATTTATCATATGTCTCACCCATTTCATCATTCTGCATAATAATCACCTTTCTTATGATTAGTGCTCTAAATTAGTCTCTAAGTCATAACCTTTTTTGTTTGAAGTACTATTCTAAGAAAGCCCGGAATAATATATGTGAAATCATATTGGACACATATTATAACTACTTTCACGGGTTCTTACGAATTTTGGCTATGTGGAGAAACATAAACTTCTGCACTTATTCACAATGATGTGTAAAAATAAGTTAATGACTAGAGTTCCCATATAATTAATTTATAAATTTCATGACCTCAGAATAAAAAATATTTGGCTTTTCCAGATATAATGCATGACCTCCGTCAGGAACCATGACAAGTGTGGATTCTGGAACTGCACCCAGAAGCAATTTAGCATTCTCTTTGTTAATAACCTGATCTTTTTCTCCCCATAGAATTAGGAGGGGCACTTTAATCTTATGTAAATCTTTAATCATCTGTTGAATTCCAGCAGGCGCAATAACGATACCCGATGAGATAATATCATAATCAATTAAAGTTCTCAAAACTATACCTCCTCCCATCGATGGTCCAATTATGTTGGATTTAGATAATTTCAATTCTTCGGTGAAATCAAGAATGAACTTCGACCCATTTGAAAAATTGCTGTCCAATTGATATTCCGGGTTTCCCTCGGAGTTTCCAAAGCCCGGGTAATCAGGTGCGTAGACATTGAATCCAGCATTTGCAAAAGTTTGAAATGCATTCAATTGAACCCAGTTATTTGAGGTAAAGCTCATCCCATGGAGAAGAATCATATTTTTCATGTTTTGTTCAGAAATCATTTTTCTGAAGAAAATTTTTGAATTTCTTAAACTAATCTTAGCTTCTTCTAACATTGTAAAGTATTATCACTTTCTCATATTTGCATATTATTCATTCATATCTGACTAATAACTTTAAGAATTATCAAAAACCTTAAGCAAATAAGGAAATGCGATCAAATTGATATAAGGAATTCAACCAAATCTAAAGCCTCATAGTGTGAAAATTTATAACGTTGGAAAACTATAATTTATATCGTCCCCAGTCCGATATGATTTATTACAAAGTATTAATAATTAATAGTAGAGTAGATAATAGAGCTTTTAATCGTATCACATCAGGTATCCAAGGAAGTATGTCTGATCTGCCCCCCTTAATTTTGGACACTTTTTTCGGCTTAAAATGAGACACTTTCTTTCAACCTCCTTTTCTTTTCATTTCTGTTTTTCAATATTCTTTCTTCCTTTCTTTTTTTGTTTTCCAGGAATTGATTCCTGAACTCTTCACTTTCATTCCATCTCTTTTCAAATTCATCCGGTGGAAGGAATGATATGGATGAATGTGGTCGTATTGTGTTATAATCAGTGAATGCATATTCTATGAGATTCCTTGCATCTTCAAAGGTTTCAAGATCTGTAACCCAGATATAATCCATTTTGAGGGAACTGTGGAACGATTCAATATCTCCGTTATCTTCAGGAGTATGCTTCTGAATATATTCGGATCTTATATCGAGAAGCTTCACCGTATTTTTGAATATTTCTGATTGATATTGTGGTCCGTTATCTGTTCTCAGAACTGTATTCTCAGGATTGCCATTACTGAATCTGATTGCATATGCTTTCTCAACAGCTTTAATGCAATCCTTTGCTGTGCATGTTCTTGAGAATTCATAGGATATCCATTTCTTGGTGAAACAATCCTTGATTGACATCAGATATGCCATTCCGTCATGAATTGTGCTCACATAATGGATATCAGTTTCCCATAGCATGTTAATATTCACAGGTTTTGTTAGATCCTTTTTTCTTGTTCGATTCTTATGCCTTGCATATGGCAGTGAGAGATTCTTTCTTTTCATGATTCTTCTTACGGTCTTGATGTTCACATGAATACCTGAATTTCGCATTAATGCCCATATTCTTCTGTAACCGTAAGTGGTTCTTTCCCCTGAGAGTTTATTGATTTCACTTTCAATACTTTCCATAACTCTGGGTTTTCTTTTTCATGATCATTCGATTCTGTTGTAATGGATTGTTGATCTGGGAATATTCATTGCCCTGGATATCCTTGTAATGGGCATTTCTTTCTTTAGAATATTAACAATCATCATCCTTTCCTCCCCTGTCGACTTTTTTTAAAAGCATCTATGACAAGGGCCTGATCACCCACAAGTCTCTTCAGATCATCAATCTCCTTCTGGTATTCATTTCCCTTTGAGGTTTCTCCAAGTGCATTGCTACCACCCTTGAGAAATCTTTCTTTCCAGCGGTAGAACTGTGCAACGGATACTCCATGTCTTCTGCACAGTTCAGC
>JAKATR010000089.1 GCA_021818675.1 Thermoplasmata archaeon
TGACCCAGATTCCCATATTGGGCGGATATTTCCATTTCTCAATCAAACCATCCAGCTACGAAATCGTAACCGTTTTGCGCGAACCGACAATCATTGCGGCTCTATTTATAGGAGCTACTCTGGGTGTTGGCGGCGCTGTTATTCAAAGTATTTTCAGGAACCCTATCACTGAACCCTACATTATTGGAATTTCAAGCGGTGCCACTCTTGGGGTAGTTCTGGTTCTTGCGTTTGGCATATCTATTTTTGGCCTCTATACAGAGTCAATTTTTGCTTTTATTTTTGCCATGGCCATAGTTTCTGTTGTTTTTATAGTTTCAATTAGATCAGGCAAGATCTCAGGCCTTTTTCTGCTTCTTGTAGGAATAGCCTTAAGTTACTTCGTGTCTGCCATTGTAGCCTTCCTTCTCTTTTCGAACATAAGACTGCAGAACGAAGCTTTTTTCTGGTTACTTGGGTCCATCGGATTAATGACAACCGCTGAACTGATCATAACAATACCGATTATGACCATTGCAATAGTACTAACTTTCATGTATTACAAGGAACTCAATGCGCTTCAAATGGGTGATGAATATGCCCGAAGCGTTGGTGTTAATGTCAATGTTTCAAAGGGTGCTTTTCTATTACTAACGGCAATAAGCGTGTCTGCCGCAGTATCCATTAGTGGTCTCATAGGCTTTGTAGGGTTGATAATCCCCCATATTTCACGTCTTCTCTTTGGAGGTTCCAACAAATTTGTGATTCCATCCTCTGCAATAATTGGAGCAACTTTTTTACTCATATGCAATGATATAGCAAGGAATGCAGCAAAGCCTGAAATACTTCCAATCGGAATAGTAACCGGATTACTTGGAGTTCCAATATTTGTAATTTTAATGATGAAAATTTCAAAGGGTGCATATGAAGCTTGAAGTAAAGAACCTAAGTTTTTCACATCCAGGAGGTACATTTTCTCTCAAGGATGTTTCCTTTGCTGTGGAGAAAGGTACCATATTTGGCATAGGCGGAGAAAATGGATCAGGTAAATCTTCACTGCTTAAAGTTTTATTTAAGCATTATCAACATAACAGCGGAAGCGTTCTCATAGATGGAAAAGATATTTTAAAATTAAGGCAAAGGGAGATTGCCAGAATAATTGCATATGTGCCTCAGGAGACCCCGATCCCAATGAACATGAAGGTCAGAGATATTCTTGAGATAGCCTCTTATTCCGTTGGAAATGAAAGTGGTTCAATTGATTACGCTGAAGCGCTTTGCGGAATAACAGAGTATGAAGACAGGGATTTTGGGTCTCTCAGTGGCGGAGAGAAACGCATAGTTATGTTTGCTGCTGCTGTTGTTCAAAATTCAGACATAATACTCATGGATGAACCTACCACATTTCTGGATGTGGAAAAAAGGATGAGAGTCCTATCAATTATTCATAAGTTAAAAGAAAATGGCAAAACACTAATTGGTGTTTTCCACGAAATAGATATTCTGAACGAGCACTGCGATTCGATTATTTTGCTTAAGAATGGGAAATGCATAGCTTACGGAAATCCAAAAGAAATATTGAATGAAGATGTCCTGTCCAAGGCATTCAATGTGTCCTTCATCAGATATGAGACACCATTTGGAATAAGATTTGAGCCTGTTGAACCCATGGATCACAAATAACAATATGTGAACAAAAACAGGATTGAGGAATTACAAATATATGACACCAGTCTCAATGTCGACCGATATTTCAGTACTATTTTTTAGCTCTCTGAATAAGACCACCCCACTGAGGGTTGTTATACCTGAGGATCTAAGTTTTTCTGCTTCCTCCCTCTTAAGCTGCCTTTCAGTGATGATTCCTTTCTTTCCCCTGACCTTATTAATATCAATTTTTCCTTTTATCAGGATTATTTCTCCCGCATAATCTGGTTCTATGGTTAATTTACCCTTCATGCTCTTTCCAGATCCAAACCCTCTCCCAACAACATCACCAACAGTCATCACTTTTACCTCCGTTGTTCCCCCAAATACCATTTCCGGGATTCCTGATGTTACAACGATCCTGTTTCCCGTGTTTATCATTCCTTTCTGCCTGATCTGCTCAATGATCTGCGGGATTGTTATTGTTTCTGAAAGATCTGAACCGATAATAACAGGAATGACACCTCTTAACAGGGTGGTAAAACCTGCTATTAAGCGATGGGGAACGGCGGCTATTATGACCATAGAAGGTCTGACCGCTGAGACCATCCTTGCTGTATTTCCTGTTCTTGTGATAACAATAATGGCATCTGATGACACCTCATCTGATATAACTCTGGTAGCCTTTGATATTGAAAATGTTACTCTGTTGCCAAAATATACATCAGGCCCCGGAAAATGTTTTACTTTCCTTTCCACATATTCAGCAATACCTGAAAGTGTTTTGACCGCAGCCTCTGGATATTTCCCCACTGCCGTCTCTTCTGAAAGCATAAGGGCATCTGCATTATCGAGAATTGCATTTGTTATATCAGAAACTTCAGCTCTCGTTGGAGTTTCTGAATTTACCATTGATTCAAGTATCTGCGTTGCCACTATTGTAGGTACTCCATTACTATGAGCAACACTGATAATTTCCTTCTGTGAAATACTTACTTCACTTAGAGGTACCTCAACGCCAAGGTCCCCCCTTGCAACCATGATTACGTCAGCCACTGCGACGATTTCCCTGATATTATCAAGAGCTTTTTTTGTTTCGATCTTCGCTATGATCTTCAGGTTTCCATTCATTTCCATTATGAGATCGTGAAGATCATTAATCTGGCCTGCAGATTGTACAAACGACATGGCACAAAATTCAATTTGATGTTTTATTGCCAATTGAAGGAATTCCCTGTCCCTCTCTGTAACAGATGCCAGAGGAACGTATCTTCCGGGAATGTTCAATCTTCCCTTGTTTTTCAAAGTACCAGAGGTGAGTGCGTTTGCAGTTAAGACCCCGTTTTCCACTTTATTTACCTGAAACTTTACCCTTCCATCCATTGCAATGAGCAAATCCCCCGGTTCTATAACTCCAATTGACTTTTCGAGATTTATGGCTATATCCCATGCACTGAATTGCTTGTCCGAGATTTTATATTCCTTACCTGCCTTTATTTCAATGTCACCGCTTTTTGTAAGAATTCTGAGCTCTTCACCCTTAAGATCCACCATAATTGAGATTATTCTGCCAGTTTCTATTTCCAGAGAGTTGCGCATCTTTACTATCTTTTCTATGCTTTCCTCAGAGGCATGTGCGGTATTGATTCTAATGCAGTTCATACCTGAAAGGGCCAGTGTTTTCAGAACCGAATAATCCTCTATTGACGGTCCTATTGTTGCAATGATTTTTGTGAGTGACATATTATCCAAAGTGAAGCAGTGCTAAAAACAGTTATGCAAAATTTATTCTATTCAATATTATTGTTCTGACCTATTGAATCTCTTTCTACCAATTTGGATAGCTCCGCAAAATTCAAAATTCTTTTACCTTTCTCTACTCTTCCAATAAAAAAAGTAATATTCAGAAATATCCAGCTGGCACTTAAAATCATAAGAATACGAATCCAGAATTTCATGCCTGGAGTCACCAACGCCGTCAAAGCTACCAATACGAACAAACCTACTTTAAGTACCTTCTTTGCTTCCTTTGACGGGTCAAATTTCGCCATTAAAATTTTCCTCTTCTTAGAATATGGTTATCCTAGCTATAAAATTTATTTATTTTTGCTCCAAATTTCGTTTTTTTAGATTGGTGTATATGGTATTGAATTTTGACAACAATCATGCGCACAGACTGGATATTGCATAATAATTAATGATAAACTGAAGAAGGATTAATACTGTTTCCAGTTAATACTGTTTCCAGTTAACCCTGTAAAAATATACCAATTTATATCCTCTTTATGCAAATTCCGGATTATGCTTTTTTAATCTAAAATTGTTTTACCATAATCCGTATCATTCTCAAGTGTTTATAATTGTTTTTGTATCTTCTTTACTGATTAATGGTGGCATGATAAGAGAAACCATAATTGTTCCAAGAATGGCAATAGAATAGATATCATTTGTAATTAACCCTTCGGAAAGGGCAAATGTTGCAATTATAACTCCTACTGCACCTCTACCACCAAGTATGGCCATTGTCGTCCTG
>JAKATR010000032.1 GCA_021818675.1 Thermoplasmata archaeon
TTCCTGACAGCTTTTAATCCTTCCAGCACCTCAATTTTAGATGCGTCGTAATTATCCAATTTAACCATGTTCGGTATACAATGTAGTTATAAAAACTTGCCCAGATTCAGATTTTTAAAGCGTTTTTGATTTATTATTTCAATCTATAATAATTTACTTATGGTATTCAATAGCTTCAAAAGATCATTAACTGAAATTGTCGGTTTTATAATATACAAAGATTAATTCATTGAACCTAAAAAGTCATTCATCCGCAATTTACCCCGCATTTTATACGTAAAGCTTAAGTAAATTTAAAAGCGACGTAAGACATTAATCAAGATTTGCTTGGATAGGAGATGTTGAATGTAACTGACAATGTTGAGTTTTTATAGTCTTCTTATACCGAGCCATAATTTTAATGAACTCAAATTGTTTTCTTGATTCTTTTTTTATTTACGCTTCTGATTTTATTATTAAATGATGTAAACTTATTTTTTAATATATCTATGTTTTTGACTCTCCTGACACCATATAAATTCAACTTTAAACGTAAGTTCCAGTCAATTACAAGATATCGAATATGACCATACGGAAACATCTACCTTTGACTTACCTATGGTCTAACATTTATATGACTTATAATTTCGGATCATGTTATTGCTCATTCTGGAATGAAGGTATCAGATTCAACATAAAGTTCCTTGAAGACCCTAACTACCGATACTATTTTCACAGTGAGAATATTGCAATCATTTCTTTGCAATCATTTCTTAGCAATCAAAATGAATTCAATTTTTTTTATTGGAAAATAAGATTTTATGAAAAATTATTAACTCCTGCATAAATAAGAACAATCAATTATGGCTGGATTTGACCATTATCTGAAAAAAATAGAGGAGCAAGGGTTTTTGCAAAGCTCGTGAACCTACCCAGTTGCCCCTTCCATCTACACCATTAAAGTATATCACTCCATTTATTTATCCTGTTGCAGTGAATGCCTGATTCTCCCTGTTATTGTTTCAGTGAACGGCAAAGTCATGAACAGAATGGATACAATAACAAGGCCAAGTCCTATGGCCTCTATGTACCATGATAGGGTCATAGTGTATATTAGAACGCCAAGGCCCCCAATCGTTATGCCTGCAACTGCGAATAGTGTTGCAATATTCTTGAGAAACTCGTGGCTTTTTATAAAATGTATGAACACAAGAATTATTCCTGCAAGAAGTGGCATTAGGAAAAATGCATAGAGCAGGTGGCCATCAGTGAAAGCCATATCGTAGAGATAACCAGGCCCACCATTTGGTGGAGAGCCTGAGGCACCGAAACCATAATAAGTTTCGTTAAATTCTATGGAATATCCTATAACTATCATAACGGCCATTGTCGCAATCCACACATACATTTCTAAAGCTTGGAGAAGTTTTTCAGGTCTTTTTAAAGAAAGAGCATAGTAAAGGCCGATTATGGAAATGAGGGCACCAAATCCAATTAAGCTTGTCTGGCTGTCATCCAGTGCAAGGGCATTCATTCCATATGTCCCAGGCACTATGAAAATCGATGGAATGGCATAGGTTCCAAAAGAGGAGATGAAGTAAATATAACTCATTGAGATTACACCAATTATTGCAATTAGAAGTCCAATATTTACTATGCTTCTTTTCACAAGTGGTAATTTTTCGTACCCAAAGCTGATGGACGCAAGTGCTACTATTCCTGCCATCAAAGCAGGCAACATCTGGTGTGAATGAGATGTAATGATATTTCCCAAAAATGTTTCAAGACCACCCCATCCAGTCACATAATTATTAAACCATGGAATTGATGAAAATGAAAACAGTGAACCATATTCATAGATCATTCCCATTATTGAAGCAATTCCCACGGATATGGTTCCAACAAAGATAAGGAAATATGCACCCCAGATTTTCCTGAATTTATCTTTTTCCTTGAACGGAAACATGAGAAGGGATATAAAAAACATCAATGCAAGAATAAGCATCCATACATCTCTCATTGCCTGTATAATGTAATCAAGATTCTGAGTATAAGAAGGATAAAAAAATATTAGACCCAGAAAAGTAAGAAACAGAATAGGATAGGTGCTCAAATTTACCATCTTCTTCTCAAAGGGATGCAAACTAAGAAGTTCTGATGAGTAAATTAATAAGAGGAAAACAAAAGGTATCATTACTGTATGGAAAAAATTTACCATTTCAAGGCTAAAATCTCCAAGGCTAAACCAATTGACGCCAGGAAGCAATGCTCCTATGAATAGAAAAAAAGTAATAAAAATCAATGTGGACATAGAATTATAACTTGGGTCCTGAAGAAATTTTTTAAACTCGCTCATGTTTTTTATAAATACAGTCATAATGATTAATATTTTTATCCATATTTAATGTTTTACCTTAACTGTTATGCATTTCATATCCATTACTGTCCCAATATTTAAAATAATGAAATATATTTTATAGAGTATCCATTTTTATAAATGAGAGAAAAATGGAGAAAATGTGTATAAACGATCAATAATTAAAAATTTTTTATATATCTCATAAATGATATAATTTATTACCTTCATTTATATATCGATATTATGAAAATTGCAGGTGAGATATTGATCTACCTGAAATACACAAAACCTAGGGTTTGGGGACTTTTGGTGTACATTGGAGTAGTAGGTGCCATTATTGGAGCTGGAACCAACCCACTCCCGGAATTATCCCTAATCATGTTGGCAACTTTTACATTGATTGCAGGAACAGCAGGATCTGAAGCAATTACAAATTATATTGACCGGGACATCGACTCAATAATGAAGAGAACTCAAAAGAGACCGCTGGTAACAGGAATGATTTCACCATCAGGCGCTATGACCTTCGGAATTGCCCTGATATTTCTTTCTATCGTCCCCCTTTTAGTCTTTGAAAGGTATTATGCCGCTTTTTTCATGATTGCTGGAATCGTTGACAATGTGTTGATATACAGTTATTTTCTTAAAAGGAAAAGTTCATGGAACATAGTATTTGGCGGTTTTTCTGGAGGATTGCCTGTTTTGATCGGATGGTACGTGGTTACTGATGCGTTTTCAATTATCCCATGGTTTCTGTTTACAATGGTGGTTATCTGGATCCCTATTCATATATGGAGCATTGCATACCTTTACAGGGAAGATTATTCGAATGCAGGGGTTCCAATGCTACCTGTTATGTATCCTGACAAAATATCAGCCAAATATATAGCATTTTCAGCATTTCTTCTGTCAATATTCTCGATACTGATTTACTTTGTAGAAATACATCCTATTATATACCTGATAGTGACACTTGTACTTGTTTCTCCACTTATCCATTATTCATATAAATTTATGAAAAACCCTGACAAGAAGACTTCTCTGTCTCTTTTTAAATATTCAAACTTATTTCTTTCAGCCTTTTTTTCATTAATTCTCATTATAATGTTTATCTAAATTAATAGATTTATAGGGAGGAACTTTCTTTTCTAAGTACAATTCCACCAATGGAAGTAGATATTTTCTGAATATCTTTGTATAATTTTTCCTCAATTTCCTCAGTTACTCCAGCCCATATGTCTAAAATAGAACTTTCCATATCTGGCCTCCCCAATAATATTTCCTCGGAACTTCTATCATAAAATGATGAAAGAACAAATGTTAAACTTTTTTTAGAATTGGAAGATAATTTTTCCCCGATTATTGTCATGGCTTTAGCAGTTTCAGTCATGTAACCCTTTACAAAATGTATCTTATCCATATGCTTTTTGAATATTTCTTCCAAAATGATATTGTCTATGGGCCTAGACACTTTACATTCTATCACATCTTTAGAATATTTTTTGATATAAAGGGTTTATGGTATAAAGGATTTTTAAGATTTTGTTCATTCAGATTATCGTTTCAAAAGCTTGGCAATATTAATCATCTTTCTTTGGAAAGTCCATTTAGCACACACATAACATTTAAATAATTATAAAGTTATCAGCCTCAGGTGAGAAAATGCAGGAACTTATTTGCAACATAGAGTTCATTGTGGAAGACGATGAACAGGGAGGAGAAACCACATACACAGCCAGGCTTAGGACTGATATGGGTGGACTCAGGGAATATGTTGGTTTCACCTTTGAAGATGCTTTAAATCAAGTTATGA
>JAKATR010000051.1 GCA_021818675.1 Thermoplasmata archaeon
GAGGAATATGAACATAGTGGGAATCAATTTAACAGGTGCAGATGGTTCCGTGATTAATATCTTATACAGGGATGGTACCACAATCGATTTGGATACTATCCATGACTTCCGTAACAGAGCTTATCGATTTAATTTTATAGTTATTAAAGGTAAAGAAACCGAAATTTACTTGAATAAAGATTTTTCAATGGAAGCCTTTGGTCAAAGGCAGCAGGTTGCAAATATTATCTCAGAAATAATCTACGAATCACTTCTTCTCTCAATGGAAGCCTTTGAAAGAATGGGTAAATGTATTTTTAAGAAGGGCGGAAGCATTGAAGAGAGGCCGGTTCCCGTAAGATTTTTGATAAGTGATCAACCTGCATGGGATCATTTTCTTTCGAACAAGCTTATTACCTGGAGATTAAAATTATCAGGCGGATCTGAAATGGTGATATTTCGCAGAAAAGATAGTCAAAATCTAATAAGGGTGTATATTTCTGATGGCAAAATTTCAATATACCCCATGGCAAGTACATCCATAGGTATGATAGGGAAACTGGCTGAGGAGATCGAAGATATGGGGGGAGTTTTTATTGCCTGAAATATTAACCGATTTAATTAAGCAGGCTAACAACAAAGAGGGAATAGAGCTTCACAAACTTATCAGTCTGGTATATTCCGCAATAAAATCTGAGGATCAATTCTTGGACATAGATCAGGTTGAACAACCAATAATTTCTGATGGGTTTGCCCTATTGAAGCTCAATGAAAGAAAGGGAATCCCCATAAGATTTTTCATATGCATTGATGGAAGATATTCAGGAATTTTAAGCAGGTACAACTATTCAGGATTTGAAAGAAAAGTATTGGTAACATATGCCAATCACAGAAAAACTTTCGAAGGCTTGACTGGAGAAAAGTGGTATTCAGGTAGAGATGGAAGCGAGGCACTTATTGTCCGTCCGGATTCAGAACTATATCTATCCTTAATTCCGCAGGCTCCTTTTCCAGTTTATGAAGGCATGGATCCAGTTTCTTTCTTTGATTGCATCAGAGCTATCCTTGGATACAGGAAGAGTTATGGATATTCACTTGCCCGGCTGATCCTTTTCAACGAACTTATGTCTTTCAGGTTTGGAATAAGTGGTGAAGTTCTTTCAAGAGCAATAGACAGTTATCTTGAAACAGGTATAAAATCAGGTATAATTCTATCAAGGCAGGGCAAATTGATGGTCAACGGTAAGGCTTTCAGATCGCCATCCATTACTGCAAGATACTATTATGGGTATATGGAAAGGTCAAGAAAGAAATCATTATATGATTTCTAGGTTAAATTTATAGAGCATATCCAAGTAAGAGTCCAACCATAGGAGAAATAATCCACATGGTAACCACAATGACGAACGGTTTAAGAAATATGGCCTTAATTTTATATGAAATTCCCGAACCGAGGATGCTGGAAGTAAGTGTTTGTGTATTTGACAAAGGAACCGAAAAAAAAGTTGCAGTTTCCACAAGCAGTGAAGATACCAGAAGTGAAACAAAGGCACTCACATATCTCATGGAATACATTTCCTGAGAAACACGTTTTATAACTCCTTTACTCAGAAAAATTGATCCAAAAACAATGCCAAATGTCATTATTGCCAGGTCTGAAAGGTTATCGCCGGTAAGGGCAGCTATTAGCCCAAGCGTATTTGCGCCAAGCGTAAAGGCCGTAAGAAATGATACGATGACAAGGAGCGGTTTTAAAACCTTGGGAACGGCCCATGGATTAATAGAGGATTTTCTTAGCATGCCTTTATTCAAAAGTATGGATAAAATTATTGATATAATAGGGGCGAAAACCCACGCGGCAATGACGAGATATACATAATCCAAGTTAAAGGCATATCCATATCGCAAAGCTATTCCCAATCCCGTTCCTACAAGAGCCATTGTAAGTGACAGAGGAATCCTCGCCCATGTTGCGAATATAAATATAAACAGGGAAACTGCAAGGGCAAATATTATAAAAATCGGTGACTGCGGCATTATTTTTTCAATAGAACTCTTAAGTAAATGTCCCTCAATAAGCAATCCAAGTGAAAATCCAAGAATCCCCACAATTAACCCCATATCCCTGCTGACAATTCTTGATCCTATGATATTTCCAACAGCGGCACTCAGATTATTGCCTGAAACGAAACCGGATAATAAACCGGATAGAACGAGGATTGTTATGAAATAAATCATTTTGAAACAGATTGAACAATAGTAAGGACGATGTCGGATACATCTTCACATCCATCAAGCATATCATCGAGGATGTGAACCATGGAATTAAGATGATTAAAAGCCAGATACGATATGGAATCTGATTTTTTATAAAGAAGGTCAATAATGCCATCTTTCATTTCGTCCACTTCCTGTTCCAGCCTCTCTATCTCTTCTCTCTTAGCACGGATCTCCTCAAGGTTATTCGCCTCAAGAATTTGTTTTATCAATTTTGATGCTGAAATATTTGAGTTTATAATGTCGATAAAGTTTGAATACACATTTCTGATGAATTTTTCTCGTTCATCTTGAAAGAGCGGGCTATTCCTCGCTCTTACAACCTCTCTTGAGATCCAGTAGGCTTTGTCCAGAATGTCATCAAAAGTCTCAGCGAGGTCAAGAAAATTGTCCATAAGGTTTGAACCTATTGCCCCGGAGGTAATGATATTCTTAATGTTGAAAGTAAGGGAATCACCCTCTTTTTCTTTTTCATAAACATTTTCAGCCAGAGTTTCCAAATTTTCATTTTCACCTGATATCATCTCCATAATGTAATTGCTGGAGGACTCAATCAGCTCTGCATAATAAGTCATCTTCTGAAGAACCTGCCTCTCTCCAACAACCATTAATCTCTTCAGAAAACTGTAGTTAACCATTCTTTTAAATTGTTAAAGGATATAAAAAGCTCTCTCATATGTGAATAAATTTAAACAGCATGAAAAGAATAAAAATATTAATCAATTAAGAATAACTATCAATATGATAGTTAATAGAAAATTGTTAAGAGTCATTAAAGCTCAAAGCACTTCAGACGGAGCAGGTGTGAAACTGAACAGGGCTTTTTCTTACTATGTTGAACCGTTAATTGATCCTTTCCTAATGATGGACAATTTTAATTCAGTAGATCCGGAAGGGTACATGGCAGGCTTCCCCTGGCATCCACACAGAGGAATAGAGACTGTCACTTATATTCTCAATGGTGAGATTCAACATGAGGATAGCACAGGAAACAAAGGGAGAATCAGTTCAGGAGATACTCAGTGGATGTCAGCGGGCAGTGGGATCATCCACCAGGAAATGCCTCAATTGAATAACGATGGAATCAACGGATTTCAGATATGGGTTAATCTCCCGGCTGCCAGGAAAATGACAATGCCCAGATATAAGGATTTAAAAAGAGATAACATTCCTGAATCTCACATAGAGGATGCCAGATTCAAAATTATAACCGGAACCCTCAACGATGAATCGAATCATGCTTTTTCAATCAGGGCTGAAACTGCCATATTTGATGTCAATGTTCCAGCAGAACATGAACTGTCAATTCCCATAAAACCGGGATATACCTCTCTCATTTACGTATATGAAGGTTCCATTTTCATCGGCAGCGAACGCCAGGAGTTAATGAAAAATTCAACAGGAGTACTGGATAGGATTGGTGAAAATATATTTCTGTCAACAGGGGAAGTTGCAGGAAAGTTTATCCTGCTCACTGGTAAACCTCTTAACGAACCGGTTGCCTGGAGGGGGCCAATAGTAATGAATTCATGGAATGAAATTGAATCGGCTTATGGGGAGCTTAATCAGGGAACATTTCTGAAGCATCGTGAAGTTGAACAGATATAGGGATATATTGAAAAACTCAATGCATACTTCCATCAAGCAGATCTATTATTTTTAGCATAGTTTCATAATTTAGCTGACCTTCACCTGTTTCATTTCCTAATTTTGTATAGGTAAAATCAGACACAGTTAATGAAGAGAGAAGTCTGTGGATACCTGAATTTTCACCCATTGGTATGAGCGATAAAATATCTCTTTCTTTTCTAATATTGGAAATATCTCTGCACAGCCCTAAAAATGCGTCCTCAGATCCTTTTATGGCAACTTTA
>JAKATR010000053.1 GCA_021818675.1 Thermoplasmata archaeon
CGTATATAGAATGGGCCCGACCGGATTTGAACCGGTGACCACCGCCTTGTAAGGGCGGTATCATAACCACTAGACTACGAGCCCCTTCTCTGTGAATTTAACTCATTATAATAAATTTCTCTATATTTCGATGAATTGATTATACTCTACAGACTTATATTTGGGCATATAATAGTATTATAAGTCTCAGCGTTAGAAAACTTTAAATAATATTATTAACAGGATCAATATGGGTCACTGGATAAACAAGTGGTTAACTTAATTAGAAGATCGTTGGCTGAAATGCTTGGAACTTTTATTTTTGTTCTTTTTGGTCCGGGAAGTGTCGTGGCGTTTATGGCGGTATTTCATCAGCCTTTAGACCCTGAAACCCTATTCTTTTCTGGAGCAACTTTTGGATTGGGAATTGCAATGGCAATAATCGCTGTTGGCCCGATTTCTGGAGGCCATGTGAATCCGGCGGTAACTTTAGGTTTGTTCTTTGCTGGTAAGTTTAATGGTAGAGATGTTTTGCCGTATATAGTGGCGCAGCTTATTGGTGCCGTTTTAGCTTCAAGTTCTATTTCATTGCTATTTAGCTATTCAGTTGCTGATTCGGTTCAGTTTGGAGCTACCATACCTGGAGCAGGCGACGAGTGGACAGCCCTTTTTGGAGAATTCTTAATGACATTTATCTTTCTTTGGGTGATCAGCTCCATAGTGAAAAGAAGTGACAATATAGCCGTTATAGGGATAGTTATTGGGATATACGTTGCAATAATGATATTTATCCTTGGGACAATAAGTGGAGGTTCCATAAATCCTGCAAGATCATTTGGACCAGCAGTACTGTCAGGTATTCTCTTCAATGGAAGTTATTATCAATGGATTTATTGGGTCGGACCGGTTCTCGGAGGAATTTCCGGCGCATTAAGTTTCAACCTTCTCTATGGAGATTGGAGAAAGATTTTCTTCAAGGAACAATAATCAATCTTTACTTATTTTCCAATGCGTCTATTTCTTAATTTTTCACAGATAAAATCACCTGGAAATTGAAGGCTTTCAATGTTAACCATATCAACATCGGAGTTTTCTACTATTTTATTATAGATATTCCCCTCTTCGTTTTCATTGTGAGTTTTCAAAATAAGAAACATTTCTGACAGGCTTTTTTTGCTCTTTACAAACTTTTCTTCTTCAATTTCCTTATTTATGACATCCATCAGTTTCCACAGAGCAGCATGCTCCATCTTTAACCCCTCTATCATCTGATGTGTCCTTAAATCTCCTCTGTCCAGAGCTGGAAATAGTATGGTTTCCTCAAAGTAAATATGTTTTTTTAAGCTTCTTTCGACGTCTGAAAATTTGTCGGTGTCCATAAATCCTTTATCCATAAAATCCAGAACTTCCTGAATCTTCGTGTTTACAATTCGATGATCATCGGTAAGCCACTTTTCGTTTTTCATAAAGAATTCACCTTTTGGTGAAAATATGATTATTATACTAAATCTATACGTTTTGCGTATGGGGAGAAGAAAACTCCTAGCGATTTGCCTTTGGCAATAGCTTTTCTTATCTCTGCATCACTCATTCCCCTGCTTAATGCCTCCGAGATTACATTATCCTCCATTGGTGACCCCTTATTGGACCTCTTCAGTTCTCCTATAATATCACTGAGTCTCTCTATGTCAGTTCTTTGAACTGAACTCATACCGGTCATCAGGAGGTCAATATCAATATGCCCATCAGAAGCAGAAACGTCATATAGGAAATAATCCACTATTTTCTTGGCAGTTATGGCATCTTCCACCGAAACTATGGCTGATAGTCTGGCCCTTGCAGCGGCTTCTGCCAATCTAATGGTAGATTCCAGTTGTCTTGCAGTAATTGGAATTGAATTCTTTTTTTCACCGGATGATCTGGTGTTTACATACTCATCTCGCAATACTGCAATTGCTTCATCTGAAAGTCTTGGAAATACTCTTGATTTTGCATACCCAACATATTTTCTCAACATTTCCTTGGATATTGGAGGTTCAAAAATCTCAGAATCCGCCATGGTCTCCTCCTCAACTCCTCTATTTTCTATACTTCTATATCCCTCTCCAAGTCTATGTGCTCTGAGGACATGTTCAGCAAGCTTAAGATCTCCTTCCTTGGTAGGTTTATCCATTATTTTGAATATGACATCAAATCTTGAAATCAGCGGTGGCGGAAAATCTACCTGTTCCATGAAATCCAGCTCAGGTCTGTATCTCCCACCTTTAGGGTTCGCAGCTGCAAGAACTGCGCATCTCGATTTTAGAGTCGCCATGATTCCGGCTTTGGAAATAGTAACAGTTTGCTGTTCCATTGCTTCGTGCATTGAAGCGGTATCCTTCTGATCCATTTTATCCAATTCATCTATTGCAACAAATCCATTGTCCGCAAGAACCAGTGCACCCGCTTCAAGCGTCCATCTTCCCTCTCCAAATTCATCCCTCACAGCAGCCGCAGTTAACCCTGCTGAACTTGATCCTCTTCCAAAGGCAAAAACTCCCCGAGGGGAGATTTCTGTCATATATCTAAGAAGCTGAGATTTTGCTGTTCCCGGATCACCTACAAGAAGAACGTGTATATCACCCCTCATTGCGGTTCCATCCTTCATGACCTTTCTAACTCCACCAAACATCTGCAGGACAAGTGCCTGTTTGATCTTTTCAAGTCCAAAGATAGTTGGCGCTATTGAAGAAATCAACTTATCCATTATCTTTGGGTCTCTTGACAATTCGTGAATTTTCTCCTCGTCTTCGTCTGTTATATGAATTTCATCAAGTTCCTTGACCGTTTTTCTAAAATTAAGAGAATAAAGATATATGCTGAATTCAGTAAGTGGGGTGCCTGAATTTATCTTTTGATCAGCCATAAGAATTCCATCCAGAGTGACTCTGTCTCCAGGAAATAACTTCCCTGAAATATCATCTTCCAGTATAACAGCCATTCTCAAAGGCTGAGCGCCGCCACCTAAATTCTCTGGATTTTCCTGAATTTCAATCTTTTGAGTATCCACGAATACAGATTCAGAAGTTATTAGCTTGAATTTTGTTTTTCCCTTTTCCAGACCGCATTTTTCCGATGGGCATCTCGTGGGCTCATCCACTTTCCCCTTTCCCTGTGAAATAAAAAATCTATGACCGCATACTGTACATTCAAAGCATGCGTTCATTATTCTGGGTAAAACTTCGGTATTCTTTCTTATTATTCCAGTAACGCTGATAAGTTTTCCCACTTCCGGACTCCTTATATTCCTGATTTCGAATCTAATATCTTCTGGGAGATCAATTACTCTGAGGTTGATCCGAACTACGTCCTTCTCCCTTCCCCGAATTGTTTCCCTTTCAATTCTTGCATATTCTTTTATCTTTTTTTCTCCTGCAGAAATTACTTCCAAAGGATTTTCAAGGATTTCTCTGGCAAATTCCTCATCAAACTCCTCCAGTTTGTTATACGATACATACAGACTTTTTTCTGAAGGGTAGTGTGATGTAAGTTTTCCTACCTCGCTGTAATAATCATACTTCTGGAAAAAGCTATCCCATGTATTAATGAGCCTTGAAAGCGTCAATTCTTCGTCTAGTTCGTCTTCGCTCTGATCATTGGAATACATGTAATCAATTGCATAACCATGTTGCTAATATTACTTTGGTTAAGTGTCGGATAAAAGATTTCTATAATCCGCCAAATATTTTTTTCTTTACTGATTTTGGCATGATTTTTGCTAATGTGATATATTTGGAAACCGATTTTTCACCTTTCTTATGAATTTTACTATGCAGGTCATTATGCCTCTTGAGCCATGGATAGATACTTTCTGACCATGTCTTCTGGTATAAGTTCGGATCATCGTGGGAAGCTGCTTCTCCAGCTACCTTCCCTGACCAGAAAGCACCCTGAAGACCCCCTGCTGTGGTATTAAGAACTGCGTTTACCATATCCCCGACCATAAGCCTGTTTCCGTCCACTACCTTTTCCAAGGGAGCAGTAAGGGGAATCTGATGAGCCATACTATGAAGCATTGTTCCACGAACCTCCGGAAATTTTTCTGAGAATTTTTCAAGGACAGTTTTAGGTTGCGAAGGTTGTGTTGGATAATAACATACTCCAATCTTCCTTGTTGTATCGCTTTCCGCAAAATCCCAGAAATAACCTCCGGGAGCGAGATCGCTAAACCATAGAATCATTTGAAAATCATCCCTTTTTGGAAGTTCTCTTGTCTCCTCATAAGCTACTAACGCTTGAGTTTTTCCAAGTTTTGGTCCCAAGTTAGATTGTGGGCCCGCTGCCATGATTAAATTTTTTGCTGTAATTTTTTCTTTATCTGTGGTAACTTCATTTCCATTAACTGATAATACTCTTTCATTCATTCTAATATTTAGTTTTCCTGCGAATTCGTCAGCAAGATATTTTTCATATTTTGTGAAATCATAGACAAACCCAACCGGCTTATCAAATTTTAAAGGGATATGATTTCCGTTAAATGTCCTAAAATCCATTCCATATATCTCGGAAGAGATGATTTTCTTTTCCTTTGGCATCCCGATTCTGTTTACCCATTCCAGAGAAACAGCTCCCGTGGATCTAACAGGTAAACCTATCTCCTGCTTCTTTTCAATAATAATATAACTAGAACCTGCCTTCTTTAGTGAAGCACCTGCTGAAAGCCCGCCGGTTCCTGCACCTATAACGATAGCATCGAAATCATATTCCATATTAATATACCGTCATACAATCAACTTTATTAATATTCTTAAAAACCTAATACATTTGATAATACTACTTCAAATGGTATAAAATTATCATTTTACTCAAGCAATTCCAAATCAGCCATTTAGTATTTGCGAGTCCGAAAACCACCACCCTTTAGAGGTAGAAGGATGCCACAAGTTTTTATTAATCTGTAAACATTACCCATACTGTGCCGTCGTAGCTCAGCCTGGTAGAGCGTGTGCTTGGTAAGCACAAGGTCGCGGGATCGAACCCCGTCGGCGGCTTACTCATTGTTCTTGCTTTTGGATAGCTATCCCCGAGGATGGGATTCCTCAACCGAAAACTTCTTCGATTCAACATGAAATTGTATCCGTAATCTGGATGATATAACGAAAGTTAAATAGGCTATAAAAAACCATTTTAATAGAAATTTATCCTTTGAATGGTAAGATAATGAAGGGAATGGCCTGGGCTGCTATTGAAAATTCATTTACATAGCAGATGCCGTTTAACTTAAGACTTCCACATAAAATCAAATAGTTCTATACTTCTGATTCGGAACTTAAGGCAACTTGCAGGAAAACTTACGGTAAAACCAACATATAAAAGCTGAACAGCCTTTTCATCCGTATCTTCTTCTGACTCTGAAAGGAATTAAAATAAATTTTTTCATAAAAAAATTGAATTACCTGAGATTAAAACCTCGATAGAAATTGCGATATTATGTTTGCAAGTCCCTGAATTTCAATCTTTCCGTATCTATACCAACTGTTGCAACTAAAAATAAGTGTTTGATAAATGATGAGTTAGATAGATTCGAAAATAATAAAATTTATTAACTGTTATTAATTTATATTTTTATGTCTTTCTGGAGAAGAGAAATGCATCCACAAAAGGAGATAATAATCCATCATTGCGATAAGCACAACTTTCATTCTACCGAACTGATGGAAATAGAAGAACATGAGAGGATGCATGAATTAGAAACAGCTGGCCTTAAATACTAATGAATTTACTGCAAAAATTTCATTTTAATGCTCAGGCTGACCAGTTTATATTTTAGAAATTAGATTTTTTCTTCATAAACAGAAACAGCCACAGGTGCAAGTTTTCCATTTTCTGGATCAGACTTAATAATTTTTACATCCCTGTACATACCTTTTAAATTTTCATCGATTGATTGTTTAAGCGGGGCCATGAGTAAATTTCCGGCGAGACTCATGCCTCCTCCTATTATTATTGCCTCTGGATCAAAGGAGCAGATAAAATTCGAAATTGCAGTGGAAAGATAAAATAGGGTCTCTTCCAGTATTAACTGAGCATACATATCCCCTTTTTTTACCCCTTCAAACATATGTTTAGCCGTAATTTTTCCAGCCGGTATTGATGAAAAGAATTTGGATTCCCGCAACATAGTTCTGTTTTCCATTATCTTTCTTGCTATGGCTTTTCCACCTGCAAGCGCTTCTATGCATCCTCTCCTTCCACAACCGCATACCGGACCATCAGGGAGTATTATGCAATGACCGATTTCTCCAGCAAGTCCCTTGTTTCCTCTGACTAGCTTACCGTTAGCGAAAATACCTCCACCAATTCCAGTACTCAGAGAAATATAAATAAAATTGTCCATGTTTTTTCCTTTTCCAAAAACCTTTTCAGAAATGGCCGCTGCAGTTGCATCATTTTCTAAAAGCGTTTCAATAGAGAATATTTTCTTCACATCTTTAACGATGTTAAAATCTGACAATCCAAAAAGATTTGGAGAGGAGATTATTCTTCCCAAGTCTGAATCGACGAGACCTGCGAAAACTATTGATACCTTCTCAGGGGAAATTCCTGTTTCTTCTATCATTGAATTTCCCATTTCTTCAATATCCTTTAGAACCCTTTCTTTCCCCATATGTTTGACCGTCATCTTTCTGGATGAGGTTATAATATTTCCGCTACTATCAGACAGTATACCAGAAATCTTCGTTCCGCCAATATCAAACCCCAGGATATGCTCATTTACCCTGTTCACTCATATCCTCCTTTTCTTCTTTAACCGTAAGCACCAATCCAGATATTCCTATGACTACAATACTTGAACCATTCTTTATTTCAACACCTTTTTCTGAGATAGCTTTCCATCTTTGCCCATCGATGCTTACCCATCCTGTTGGATTTATAGTAGTAACTGCAGTTCCTTTGCTGGAAACTAAAGATTCCCATCCCGTTTCAGGCTTCCTCTTAAGTGATGAACCAAGTTTATGAAGATAGTAAGCAAGAACCACTCCAAGGAAAAGCACGATGCCGATGATGACATAGTCGGTGGTACCTATGGGATTGGATGGGTAGGCTGAACTGTTTGCCGAAATGTAAGGTGCGGCTATCAAAATGGTACCAACCATGTCTATTGCAAGACCTCCCAGCAAAGCTATTCCATGCTGAGTTTTTATTTCCAAAAACATTAGAGCAGAGCCGAGAAGGAGGAATACAATTCCTACGACCGATGAACCTATAAGTTGAGCACCAAATAATCCCAACCCTATTAAAATAACTCCAAGAGCTGTCATAATAACCGTCCGGTGATATATATCTAAAAGTATTGCGAGAGAGCCGAATGTAATGAATAAGCCATCTACAATGGAATTACTCATGAAGCTTAAAAATTGATCATAAGGATTTTCATTGACAGTTCCGGTTGGATAATCGGAAAGGCCCATTTGAGTCATAAATGCTGATAGATTTGGAGATATTCCATTTATTAAACCAATATCATAGGCTTGTTGAGTGTTGTAAGCCTGATCATCATATACCATAATAGCAGCAGCCGTAACATTCCTGCCATGAGCTTCTGCCAGACCCGTCATCAATGCTTCCATGGCCGCTTCTGTGTGGTTTTCCTGCAAACTTGATCCGCCAACAACTATTGGTGTGGATGGACCTATTTCAGATCCGGGACCCATCCAAATTTGAGTTGTAGCCATTGCAATATAAGAGCCTGCTGAAGCCCCAATTGAGTCTGCCCCAATATATGTATAAACCGGAATTCCTGCCTTCTGAGTTGCATTAATTGAACTTACGATCTGAAGCATGCATTCTAATAGACCACCGGGAGTGTTCATATTAATAATAACAGCTTTAGTATTCTGCTGGTTAATGTTACTCAAAGCGTCTGAGATCATTGTAGCTGATCCAGGATCAATTTCCTCATTAAGATTGATTATGAGAACATGTTGTTGAGATGATTGTGCGGTTGAAATGCCGGAAAAGGATAAGATTGTTATGGAAACGAAGATTAGTGCAATTCCCATGACCTTCCCTGATAACATATGCCATTAATGTTTACCTTAGATTTTATAATTTTGCATAAACAGATTTAACTGCCTGTCCAAAAAAAGCATCTATTGTCATTGAAACCCTTTTTAGTATGAACAATATTACCACGAATGAGCAGAATTTCAATTGCTGATCTTGGATCTTTAAAAGGTGGAGAAGATGTTTCAATTTCTGGATGGGCACAGGAAATTAAAATTTTGAAAAGTGTCACCTTTATCATTATGAGAGATTCCACTGGGGTTTGCCAGGTCACCATTAAGGGTGATCCTGATTTGATTCAAAGAGCATCCTCTTTAACAAGGGAAAGCGTTATAAGGATAACTGGAACCTTTAAAAAAGACAGTATCAGCAAATCTGCCCCCGAGATCGCCTGTACCGGATTAACAGTTCTAAATCCATCCGGTGCGCCTTTACCATTGGGTATAACCGATCCTGTGGAAGCGGATTTTGAGACGAGATTCAATAACAGGATCCTGGATTTGAGAAAACCAAAGAACAACATTATTTTTATGGCCAAATCATCAATTTTATGGGGCATAAGAAAACTAATGACTGACGAAGGATTCACTGAAGTTCAAACCCCTAAAATTGTATCAACTGCCACAGAGGGTGGAGCAGAGGTATTCAGAGTTAAATATCATGAAAAGGATGCGTTTTTAAATCAGAGTCCACAGTTATACAAAGAAATGCTTATTTCTGCTGGAATTCCAAAGGTGTTTGAAGTTGGTCCGGCATTTCGAGCTGAAGAACACAATACAAATAGACATCTCAATGAGTTCACAAGTATAGATATTGAAATGGCATTCTCAAATGACAATGACGCAATGCAGATGCTGGAGTTATGCGTTTATCAGGGAATAACTGAACTAATGGATAAAATGGGAAAAGAGCTTGAAGCTCAGGGTTATAAAATTGTTGTTCCGAAGAAACCATTCCCAAGAATGGAATACACAGAAGGAATTAAGATTCTGGAAGAGAATAATGTGGAATTTAATTTTGGCGATGATTTCTCATCTGAGCATCTGAAGATAATAGGGTCGAAAATGGATGGATTTTATTTCATTACAGGATGGCCCGAACAGGTAAGACCTTTTTACACCATGCAAAGGGACGATGATCCAAGATTCACGAAATCATTTGATCTCCAATATAAAGAACTTGAAATAACATCTGGTGCACAGAGGGTGCATGATCCAGATATATTAATTAAAAGGTTAAAGGAAAAAGGTTTAAACCCTGAAAATTTTGAGTATTATGTAAGTGCATTCAGATATGGAATGCCACCGCACGCAGGATGGGGACTTGGTCTTGAGAGACTCACACAGATAGCGCTTAATCTTCACAATATAAGAGAAGTAACTTTATTTCCTAGGGACAGGACCAGAGTTACTCCTTGATTTTTTTCTAAAATCATCTTCTCCAAATGCAACTTTATCAAGTTCTTCCGGTTCACCAATCTCCTCCAACTCTTTCAGGTCTTTCTTAAATTTGCCCATACTGTTGACCTCATATAATTAACAAATACATGGATAAAAATATTTTGAAATGAGATAAATACGAAATGTTATCTTCATTTAGGAAAATTATTATGTTTTTTCATCATAATGACCTATGTTTAAACATCTTGGAGTGGTTGGTCTCGGAACCATGGGTTCATCAATAGCAGAAGTTTTTGCCTATAATAAATTTGATGTGACAATAATTGAGCAAAACGAGGAATTATTGAACAAAGGAATGAAAAATATTGAAAATATATTATCATCAAATTTAAAATATGGCAGATCAAGAGCATCTAAGGAGATCAACAGAATTGAATCTCTTGGGATTCAGTTGCTTCCAGAACAAAAGAGGGAAATTGAAAAAAGGCTTTCTGAAGGCTTTAGTGAAGATGTATTGACGGGTGCCATGAAAAGGCTTCATCCTACAACTGATTTTTCAGAACTGGGAAACTGCGATCATGTGGTGGAAGCTGTCTTTGAAAAGATGGAAATAAAGAGAGAAATGTTCAAAAAATTATCCTCGGTTTGCAGTTCAGAATGTATTATTTCTTCCAATTCATCGTCTCTAAGTATTACTAGACTTGCCTCATATACAGCAAATCCAGAAAGAGTTATTCTCACACATTTCTTCAATCCACCATACACATTACCACTCATAGAGATAGTAAGGGCAATTCAAACTTCAGACGAAACTGAAAAGAAAATTTTCGAGTTCTACTCATCACTTGTAAACCACAGAACCAAAATGAAACCGATTAGAGTCAAGGAAGTCCCAGGATTTCTGGTTAACCGGATACTTGTACCTATGTTGAATGAAGCCGCTATTGCTTTTGACGAAGGTGTTGCGAATCGGGAAGATCTGGATAATGCAATGAAACTGGGGGCAGGAATGCCAATGGGACCTCTTGAATTGCTGGATATGGTAGGTGTGGACATTGGTCTTGATGTAATGGAAATTCTTCAGAAAGAATATGGCGATCCAAAGTACCGACCATCCCCGTTATTGAGAAGAATGGTAGATGCTGGGAGGATTGGTAGAAAGTCCGGAAAAGGATTTTATGATTATGATAAGTCAAAAACTGGACGTTGATTTGTTGAAATCCTTACTCCAATTTCATTTGGTTAATGTATGGTAACACATAAAATTGCAACTATTGGTCAAATAGCTTTTTCCACAGAACAAACGTCAATATTGGTTGTTTTCAACGAAACGAATATCCAAACGTTATAGCCGTTTAATCGTAAATTAGTCTTCTCTGCTTAATTTCTTATTTCCCTGAAAATTCACAATAACGATTGCAGGTTCCACAATATACTTTGTTCTGCCCTTTCGAAAAACCGAGACTATGGAACTGTGAGATTTATTGCCATTTGCGTACTTTTTCAGGGCGAGAAACAGACTCTTATTCATGGAAAGTTCCACGTAGATTGGAAAACCCTTTTGATACCATGTGACTATTATTGATTTCTTAAACCCAAAGTTCAGGTCCTCGTTGTCGATTTCCAATTCTATTTTCTGTCCAACTGAAATTTCCATTTATACCATCCTATTAAAATTCCTCCAATAGGGTTACCTTTAGTAACTTTTCAATCTTCCTTGCTGTTCTAATATCTGGTTTTAAATCTCCACGTTCAATGTTTGCTATAACGTGCTTCTTTTCCATTAATTTTAAAGCAAGTTCTTCCTGAGTCATAGCCGATTTTTCCCGGGCTTCTCTTATAATTGAGTGATAATCTGGAACTATCTCAAGCTCTTCGTCGCCTCTTTGACCCTCTCTTCTGATCTTTTGCTGCGATCTTGGTTTTCCTACAACCACTGGCTTCTCCCTGACCTGAAGGGTAACCTGGCCGTGAAATTCTGTTTTCTTTTGAGCAGTAGCTCTAATGGATGTTACTGGCGTACCGAATTTGGAGCAACTATCACAGACAGAAAGTATAGCACCATCTATGCGCATTTTAGTCAACTTTTGTGCCTTGTTTCCGCACATCTCGCATTCCATATTAAACAAAATACCATGTCAATTGAGGTAATAATACATTTTCATTTTGAAATTAATGAAAACCTTTTTACGTGTGGTCAAATAATGATATTATGGTTAATGTTAGTGAGGAGATAAAGAAATACAAGACTTTTGATGGGAATATAATGGATTATTTCGAAACTAACCCATCAAAAAAGGAAGATGCGCCCAGTATAATTGTAATATCTGAAATATGGGGGTTGACCGAATTTGTGAAGAATGTATGCCGGAGACTTTCCAGAGAGGGATATTCTGCAATAGCACCTGATCTGTATTCACGACCTGAAGATAAAGAACTGTTCACTGAAGAAAATCTTATGGACGCCATGAGACCCATATGGAGTTTACCGCCAGAAAAGAGAAGAGATCCCAAGGCGATGGAAGACCTTCTTTCCAAGGCATCCGATAAATCAAAGAAAATCATAAATTCAATCATGCTTGGAAGGGAGAATATCGAGAAGAGAATGATCAAAGACCTCGAGCAACTATATGATGTCGTATATAAGGGGAGCAAAAGCAAGAAAGGTGTTGTTGGATTCTGCATGGGAGGAGGACTAGCCTTTCAATTGTCAACACAGAAACAATTCGATGCCTCTGTCATATTTTATGGAGCTAATCCCCGCAATATAGATGATGTTTCCAGTATCAAAGGGGCAATATTTGGAATATACGCGGGAGAAGACAGTTCCATAAATTCAGGCTTGCCAGCTCTCATTGATGCAGTTGTGAAATACAAACCAGATTTCATGATGAAGTTATATCCCGGAACTTTCCATGCATTTTTCAACGATAGCGGAATGAGCTACCATAAAGAAGCTGCCTCAGATGCATGGATCAAAACGCTATCCTTCTATGGAAAATACCTTAAAGGTGAGTAAATGGATGAAGAAGGGATAGTCGACGGTTGTTTTTTCACGTGGGTAGCAGTAACAGAAAAATATATGAAAGACAAACCTCAGAAGAAATTTAATACCTATTCTGGCGAAAAACAATAAACCATATTCTTTTAATAGGCCAATATTTTTAATTTATACTAAACGCTTGATCCTTTGCATTTTGCTATGATTTAAAAATTCTAAAATATGAATAGATAATTACAATTTTGAGAATATGTTTGAGAGATTAAGGGCAGGATGGAGATTGGCAAAGGAAGTTAGGCTAAGTGTTTCCAAGGATAAGAGCATGTATATGTTTCCAATAGCATCAGGCCTTCTTGGAGTTTTTATATTCATATTTACCCTATTCATGGTTTTTTTTGCTTTTTCAAGTAGTGTCTATAATTCAACTGGCATAATATTCATTTTAGCTTTTTTTGTTGCTTCTATTGTGGTTATGTTCACTACCACTTATTTTCTTTTAGCTATGTTAATAGCTTACCGCTCATTTAACTCAGGTAACCCCATATCATTTAAAATTGCACTTTCAAAAACCTGGGAATACAAAAAATATGCATTCGAATGGGCCATATTTTATACTATAATAGTCTCAATTATACGAGCAATTGAGTCAAGAATAAGAGGAATTGCGGGAATGCTTATTGGTATCATAGGATCACTTACTATAACAATAGCTACATTTTTTGCGGTACCGGCCATACTCGAGGAAAAGGTAGGACCAATAAAGGCAATTGAAAGCAGTATTCACACTATAAGAAGAAATTTCGGAATGACCTTTGGCGGGGTTGCTTATGTTGATCTTTATACATTAATATTCATATTACTTGGCTTTTTCTTAATTATGGGTTCAATATTCATTATGGGATCAGTAGCTTTACCATTCATTTTCTTTCTTCTCATTATCGCTTTAGGGGCAATTCTGGTCGTTTTTGGATTGATCTTGAAGTTTACCTATATGAACGTTCTGAAATTTATACTGTATGATTATTTTAACGGTAAGGGTCTTCCAGAAGGTTTTGATGAAACTACCATAAATACTGCAATGAAAAGGAAGAGAGGGAAAATGGGTATGGATCTAGGAGATCTTAATTGAGAAAATTCAATGCGTTTCAATTTTCCCTTTCACTTTCAATTTTACTAATTACGATTGGAACTGTTGACCTTAGAGTGTTTTCACTGGTGCCTTTATATCTCACTTATCTGTCAGTGCTCGCAATTATAGCAGGGTTTATTGATCTCTATTATATTTTTCAAAATGTTCTAATTGCCATAAAGGCAGGAGTATTGCTTGCCATAGCAGCTATTTTAAGTTCTGTGCAACCGGCTCATTTATCTGCAATTTTACAGTTTGGACAATCAGTTCCATTGTCCATAGCAGATCTGTCCTTAATTTTCGGTTTTATAATATTCCCATCAATATATATTATTTCATACCTTTTCATGTTTTCAAAGAAAGAAAATTAGCACAAAATCAGAAGATTATTATATCCATTGACAATGAAAATCTATGTATATTCCCAATGAATTTGAAATAAAGGATAAGAACGAAATTAAAAGTTTTATTAAGGAAAACAGTTTTGGAATGATCATATCATATTCTGATGATGGTTTTCAAGTCACACATGTGCCCTTGCTTCTTGAAGAGGAGGATGAAACTTTATACCTTTATGGGCATTTTGCCATTGGCAATGGACATTGGAAATTAGCAAATGGGAGAAGAGTCCTGGCAATATTCAACGGACCTCATTATTACATATCTCCAAGATGGTACAGAGCAAATGAAGCAGTTCCAACATGGAATTATATGACTGTACACTGCGAGGGACAATTTAACACAATTGACAATGTGAAGAATGTTGAGATTCTTAAGAAAATGCTTGAATATTATGAGATTGACAGAGAACTGAAGAACAAGATGGAAGAACCTTATTATTCAAAAATGTCAAAAGGTGTGAAAAGTTTCAGCATTAGAATAGACAAGATATATGCAAAATACAAACTAAGCCAGAATAGAACACATGATGACAGACTATTTATTGTGGAGAATTTGAGAAAAATAAATACTCAGGATTCTCTTCGAATGGCAGAAGAAATCATCAGGTGTAATAATGATATGAAGGGTGAAGGCACAGTTAAACCTCCTTTAAAGGAATAGGTGTAAATTTTACGTAATTTGATTGCCTAGAATAGTATGAATATCATGAGCTGAATTTATAGTTGGTTCCTCTTCCCCCCGGTTTTTCTATCTTATTCATAAATGCTTTTTCGCTATTGCTTTTATCCCGCTACAGCGTCAAGGGTCTTTCCGCTTTTAAAGATAAACTACCCAGATTTGGACATAAGATAATTAATCAGGTTATAACCAGTATTTCCTATTTGTTTTTCATTCTCTCATCCCGATAAGAAAAACAAAATTAAAAAAAGATCAATTTGACTTTGAAATGTTAGTTACAACCTCCACAAATATATCAAGAGCCTTCTCCAGAAGTTGCTGTTCTATTGTTAATGGCGCCATAAATCGAATTACATTAGCATAGTGACCACAGGTATGTATTAACACTCCACGGTTGAACATCTCTGCCTTGATCTTCTGCGCAATTTCACCATAAGGTTCTTTGGTCTCTTTATTCCTGACAAACTCAACCCCAATCATGAATCCCAATCCTCTCACATCGCCAATATATTTGTTCTTCTCCTTAAGTTTTATAAGGCGATCAATTACATACTGGCCTTTCTTTTGAACATCTGACATGAAGGATTCATTTTTCAATTTCTGAAGAATTACATTACCCGCCGCTAAGCCAAGAGGATTTGCTCTGTAGGTACCAAGATGGAATCCTGGCGGAAGATCTTTGTCATAATCCTGATTATAGGCTATCATGGATATGGGTATTCCTCCACCAACGCTCTTTGAAATTGTCATAATATCAGGGGTTATATTGTAATGTTCGGATGCCCAGATTTTTCCAGTCCTGCCTATACCGGTTTGAACTTCGTCGACTATTAACGGAACGTTATGCTTTTCTGTAACTTCTCTCAAAAGTGGAAGGAAATTCTTAGGTGGAACAATATATCCACCTTCCCCCTGAACAGGTTCCACAATCACACCTGCTATGCCCCCGGTACCTGCATATGGATCTGTTATGAGATTCTCCAAATCTTCTACAACTATTTTGGACATTTCTTCAGGTTCCACTTTTTGAGGAAATCTATAAGGATATGGATAAGGAAGGTGGTAAGTATTAATGTAATCGTTTCCAGAATATTCTCTGTAATGAGGATTTGCTGTTGCTGAAACGATGTTACCTGCAATGCCGTGATATGATCCACCGAACGCAACAATTACCTTTTTCCCTGTCTTAAATCGGGCCATTTGAATAGCAAGTTCGCAGGCGTCACCTCCAGTAACTGTGGTAAAAATTTTGGATCTTCCTCTCATTTTACCAGGGAGCGTTGAATCAAGGGTCTTAAGGAAAGAAATCCTGGCCTCCGTTGGAACCTCCGTAATATGTGTCAATTTATCAGTCTGATGTTTTATGGCTTCAATCACATCAGGATTTCCATGACCCATGTTGATAACGCTGACACCTGCGAATAAATCAATAAAAATATTGCCGTCCATATCCACCAAAGTGGCATTTCTACCATAATCAAATGCCGTTCTGAAAATCTTTGTGTATGACCTTGATGCCGTTTCTAGTTTGTCCTGCTCCTTTAGCATTCCCGACGATATGGGACCTGGAGGATTTACCTTAATTCTGGGAGCCTCCATAATGCTTCCCCATTTCTTTTCATTCATCATTATTAATCACATCATACTATTATTTCCTGATCCCTGTATCTGGTTCTTAATTCAGCAGATTTTCCGTGCCCTGCAAGACCTTCCAATTTACTCTGCTTCTGGGCACGCTCCGCAAGATTGTACAGGGATTCCTTTTTAATAACTTCCTGATATGTCAATATTTTAACAAAGGCACCCACACTTAATCCCCCGGTATATCTTGCAGCCCTGTTCGTTGGCAGCGTGTGATTGGTGCCTATGAGTTTATCAGAAAAAACCACAGGAGTATCCTCATTCATAAAGAGCGAGCCATAATTGTGCAATTTATTGAATGCGAGTTCTTTGTTTTCAAACGATAGATGCAATTCCAGATGTTCCGGTGCATATTCATTCGTTGCTTCTATTGCTTCATTCATTGTATCGCAGAGAAGGATACTGCCTTTATTTGCCCATGACTCCTTTAATATTTCCTTCGTTTCAAGAGTGTTTATATAATAATCCATTTTCTCTGCAATCTCCTGAGCAAGGCTTTTTGAATCTGTTATAAGGCAACTTCTCGCAGCAGTGTCATGCTCAGCTTGAGCAAGGAGATCATATGCCACTCTCTCAGTACATGCGGATTCATCAGCAAGAATTAATACCTCGCTGGGGCCAGCCAGAAGATCGATTCCGACACTTCCAAAAACCTGTCTTTTTGCCTCATTGACAAATTTATTACCGGGGCCTATTATCTTGTCAACGGGCTTGATTGTTTCTGTTCCATATGCCATTGCAGCAATTGCCTGTATTCCACCAATAGTGTAAATTTCATCTGCTCCTGCCTTTACCATACCATATAATACAGCTGGGTCTGGTCTTTTCTTTCCTGGTGGCGTCATGGCAACGATTCTTCTTACCCCCGCCACCTTTGCAGGTATGATACCCATTAACGCCGAAGAAAGCAGAGGGAATCTACCTGCTGGAACATATACACCAACAGAATTTATTGGAATTATCCGCTGGCCCAGTACTGTTCCACCCTCATCTACTTCCAACTGCATTTCCCTATACATAGACATCTGGAAATCTGCAAATTTTTTAATTCGTGAAATATTGGTATCGATTAACTCTTTGGTAGATGGTTCCAGAGAAGAGATCTTTTTTTCTATTTCTTCTTTAGATAAGATAAATTTCTTAATATCCATACCATCAAACTGCTTTGTAAATTCCGAAACACCCTTATCTCCTTCACGTCTGATAGTGCTGATGACAGATTGTACTGTTTCTTTCAGCTTGCTTGAATCCTCCTCACCAACTTCGGTTTCCGATTTTATTACCTTAATTGACATTTAATTACCTTCGTGTTCTTCTATGGCTTCAACTGAACCGATCTTTTTGATTTCCTCAGGAGTCCTTCTTAATGTCAGATAGATGATGAACAGGATACCTGCAACAAGCATAATTATGAACAGATACAGAGATATGCTGTATGGATACGCCGGTATTGGGGAAAATGACCCGTAGATTGCGAATAAGTAAATTGCAGTTGCTGGAATTGGACCCAGCAAAAATGGGAGCCATTTCTTAACATCAAGTTTCAGTTTTTGCTTTCCATATACCGGTAAGGAGATGTTTGCAAGTATGTGAACCACATAGAGAACAACACCGTTGAGAGTGGTAACAACAGCTGCTCCTATGAATGGCCCGAAAAGTAAACCGGAAATCAAGCTGAGGATTGTGACAAACGATGCTTCAAACAGGACTATTTTTCTTGGTGAACCTGTTTTTTTATCTGCAACAGCCATGCTTTTAGGCAAAAGCAGATTATCTCTAGCCATCCCGAAACCTATTCTGCTGAAAGCATTTCCCTCAGCAATTCCGTTTGAGATGAAACTATTCAATGTTATGAGAATGAAGATAGTTACTCCGATTGGCCCAAGATAGTTAAACATAACAGTGAATCCTGGATTCGTAGATGTTGCAAAGGAACTCATATTATTTATTCCCCAGCCGACAACCATTGCGTATGAGCTTATGATGTAAACTACTGCTCCAATTATGAGACCATATATTATGGCCTTTGGCACCACCTTCTTTGGAGTGTGAAGTTCCTCAGAAATAGTTATGATTGACCCCAACCCAACGAAACCCAAGACAGCGTATAGCGTTCCGAAACCGAGTGAACCTGCCGTGTTTCCATCAAGCGTAAAGGGAATAAATGAATTATGTGTCGATGGGCTCAATATTATAAAAAGTGAGAATGCAACAAGCACTGTCACCTCTATTATTCCCCCTATTAATGTATAATAAAGAGAGGGTTTCAAACCAAAATAGAGAAGTGTAAAAATCAATATGAGTGGTATAAAGGCAAGCGGTATCCATCCATATGGATTCGATGCTAATTGAGGTATCAAAGGCCACGTAACGCCGGCAAAGAACAGCGTTGAAAATCCTACCAGAGCTCCGAGAACATTTGTGTAATAAAGAAGTGCTCCAAATCCACCCATTCTTCCTCCCAGTCCTGCAGAAATATATGAATAATACCCTCCCGCATGGCTGATCTTTTTAGCGAACGAATAGTTCATATACATAGCGGAGGCAACCCCAAGTGTAGCAAGAATAAATGTTAATGGCACTGATGCTCCTACATATCCAGCCTCAACCACAAAAAATGAAGCAGCAGTTGCTGCTGGTGCAACATAAGCCAAACCCTGAAATATTCCAGTAAACAATCCACCACTGTCTTTTTTTAGATACTTGACAGACGACATATGGATATTATGTGTACGGAAGTATATAATAATTTTCAAAGATGCGTTATAATTCTAATTATAGGAAATTTTATTCCAAAATATGTTTAATTAATTGCAAAACTTTCCATAATTGTTAAATACGCACTAAGAATTAATTCAAGAATTGAAATGGACATCATAGATTTAAAAATTCTGGATATAATAACAAAAGATAGTGATACACCTTTGAAGGAAATTGGAAGAATTTGCGGGATTAATTCTCCTTCTGCCATAAGCAAGAGGGTTAAGAAGTTAAAAGAAGATAATGTCATAAAGAAATTCGTACCAGTTATTGATTATTCAAAGTTTGGTCTTAATTTTATTGCAGTAACATTTATAAGGGCAAAATATGGTAAAAATTATACAGACAAGTTGTCTTCAAAATTAAAAAATGTTTCAGGTCTTATCACATTACTGGAAATACTTGGTGAAATTGATTTTGTTATGATAACAATAAATAAAGATCAGGAAACTTATAAAGAAAACATGAGATATATGATGTCTCTGGATGAGGTAGAAAGAACTGATACCAGAGTGGTTGTGGACAATTTCATGCTTTGCGATTTTAGTAATATAAAACTCTTTGATTCACTGGCAGTAAATAAAATGTAAAGCATGATTCATTGAAAGTGAAACTGCTATCCTTTGCCTGATAGAAAAATTTCATAATTCTAAACAAACGTCGATAAGTAGTTTATCGGTCATTTTCAGACGAAAGAAGATTAACCCATATTACAAAAAAGATAAACATATTAATGGAGATTTACTCTTTATCAGATGAAATACGTAAAAGCAAGTACGTTGTATGATGGGAAAAACACGCTGCAGAATAAATATATTTTATTCGATGATAAAATTATTAGTATTGAGGATAAGAAACCATCAAATGCTGAATTCCTTGGGGAAGGTGTGGTAACTCCTGCATTTATTGATTCTCATAGCCACATAGGAATGGTCAGATCAGGTGAACCATCAGGTGAGGATGAATCCAATGAACAGATGGAAAATCTGTTCCCTCTGGTAAGGGCCATAGATAGCGTTTATATGGATGATTCAGCGTTTAAAGAGTCTGTAGAATGCGGTGTGTTATATTCAACAGTGTTGCCTGGGAGTGGGAATACTCTGGGTGGAAGGGCATCATTAATCAGAAATTTCAAGTCAAACGTAAGTGATGCATTCGTAATGGATATTGGAATTAAGATGGCACTGGGTTACAATCCCAGGAGCACAACTGCGTGGAAGGGGACAAGACCTTCAACCAGAATGGGTGCAGCAGCACTTTTAAGACAGAGCCTGTACTCTGCGCAAAAAGCTATCAACCTTTTGAAGAAAGATATCAAGGATATTGATGAAATAGATCCATTAATGGAAGTTTTCATTGACATTCTTCAGGGGAAATCCAAGCTTATGGTCCATACCCATAAGGAAGACGATGCTAATTTACTAATTTCACTGAAGAAGGAATTTAACCTTAAGGTCATATTAAATCATGGAATGGATCTGCATAATCTGGCAATATTTAATCGAATTAAGGACAGTGGAATCCCAATAGTATATGGGCCAATGGACAGTTTACCATATAAGGTTGAATTGAAGCACGAATCATGGAGGAATGTGGAATTCTTAATGAAATCAGGGGTTAAATTCTCAATGATGAGCGATCATCCGGTTATTCTTCAGAGAAATATTTTCCTGACCATGAGACACTTCCTGAGATTTGGAATGGAAAAGTCGGAGGCTATTTCAAAACTTACCTCGGAAGCAGCGGAAATTCTCGGAGTTAGCAATCTTGGAAGCATTAAACCGGGCTTTTTACCATCAATGGTTTTATGGAATGAAGACCCATTTTCTATGACATCACACCCGGTGAGAGTAATAGCTGAAGGGGATATCGTATATGATGAGTGACCCGCTTTTCACACATTCTGATTCCATTCAATAATTTTTAAAATTTTGTTCTATTCTTCACCAGACTCATCATTTTTTTCATTTAGAAATTTCTCATAATTTCTATCATCCATTTCTATTATGAATGATCCCTGGTAACCGCAATTCATACATCTGTATGTTCCATATACCATTAGAAGAGATCCAATAACGTTATCGGATTTGCAATACGGGCATACCAGATGTTTTCCCAAACCTTCACCTTATTATAGCTGACTTTTCAATATCCTGAAACTATTAATGATCTTGAATCTTAAAGTTTCCATGTGATTCATCATATCAGGAATTCCTCAGTATGAAAACTTCGATCCGCCATCAATGGGATAATTCCAAACGATATTTTCATGTGATCTATGATATGCTTATTAATCATTTGTAAGAAATACTGAAAATATGGATTTGCGCCTTTATGACATTAGTGATTTCTATTAACATTCTCCGGGATCGAATAATTCAAAAGTAAAAACCAAGTTTACGACCTGGGCTAACCCAGGTAATGCAGAGCATTAGAATAAAAAACCCGGTTTGAGGTTAAGTGCTTATTTAACATATAATTATAAACGCGAAGTTTAAACATCAGGCAGTTAATAACCTCTGAAGGTGGATGCTAAATGGTTAATGAAGACCTTAACACGGACTCTGGATCCTTGAATAAAACCGTAATTCTAATAGGTGGGGTTCCTGGTGTTGGTAAATCAAGTATTTCAGGATATTTAGCCCATGAATTAAAATTTGATATTGTTCTGTCCGGGGACTATCTTCGTGAATTTATCAGAC
>JAKATR010000077.1 GCA_021818675.1 Thermoplasmata archaeon
TTGGCCCTCATAATATGTAATCTCGATATCCTGTCCTTCTGAGTTCCGGTTATACTCGCTCCCTCAAATTTAAAAAAAACCTTTTTCAGTTCTAGATATTTCTCAATATTTCTAGCCCTAAAAAAGGGAGTCATACCCGGAGGTTTTTCTTCTTCTAAAACCTGCTCCATTAATTCATTCACCAAGTCTTGCGACTAAATACCTAAGCATTCAATTATACTTAAATATTTTTAATATCCTCTTGTCTTGATATTAATTGCTGGCATTGTGAAAGCCTTAAGAAATAAAATTCCTAATATTACTATAAATTATAGAACATATTATAATTTATATATTCATATTTACATAATATGCTATAAAAGCGCATAAGTTTACCTGTAAGGTTAAAATTCATTTGCAAAAACTCAAATTTTCCAAAGATCACTTTAGATAAAATGTGAATAACCTCAACTTATTTGAAAAACAGGGTATCTTTTTTTTCTCTTGTTTAAAGGCTCGGCGCAAAGGTTAAATAAAAAAATTATTGTAAATAATAATGTAATTATAATTTATTTGTTATAATATAATGTTTTCAAATCCTTCTTTTTCACTGATGACCTTTACAAGATTCAAAGCAGAGGCTTTTGATCCCTTTTTATCAATTATGAATCCTTTTATCTTCGGAGTTTTCCTTATGGCTTCATAAATCATCTCAATGGTGAGGTCATTATGCCTGTGCTTTGATATTATATGACCAACATTTATATTGTTTTGAAGGGCATAATTGTTTATTTTTGGCGTATAATGGCCGCCTCCAATGCCAATATAATTTGGATAATTGTTTTCTTCACTTTCCATAATCGCCGAGGACAAAGCGTTTAGCGCTTCTGGATCGGACCAATCTTGCGGAGTGGTACCTATTTCAGCAAAAAAAGAGGGAATATCTGTCAGCGGACCGTGATGAGTTGCTTCAAGTGTGACCATAAACCTGTCTCCTCTGTATTTTTCCTTCACCAACCGCAGCGCAGACGTCATCATACCAGGAGATGACATTGAAAGAACGCCCGGATTGCCACCAAGATCTGCAGTAGTGAAGTTCCCCATTGGATGTACCGTTAAGGAACTGATTTCTTTTACAGAGGAATGTTTGGACAGAAATATTATGTTCTCTATATGATATTTATTTTTGAAAATCGTTTCAGGGTAATTTTCATAGAGTAATGACTTATCCATAATACATAACGCCATATTTCCATTTATAAGGACACCGTCATTTTCATCCCATGAAAATTCATGTTTCATATATTCATAAATAGCCGAACCGGATGGATCTGTACGGCTTGCAATGAAAAGCTTATTGATTGTCACCGGTCCTTGCATTTCTTCCCTGTGATTGAGTCATTCATTAAACAATTTCTCAAAAAATTTATTCCTCAATTTTGATTGAATGAGAATAGTTGCATAATTCACAGATCAAGTGTTGAAAATCAATGGCATTGTAAAGTATTCTAATGGAAAAGCTTTTTAGAATACATTAAATCGATGTGAAATGGATCTAGATCTGAAAGCCATCGAATCTAAGTGGCTTAATAAATGGAAAAATTCTACTCCACAAAATGTTAAAGGCGATAAAGCGTTTCTTATAGATACTCCTCCTCCCACAGTATCGGGGTTACCGCATATAGGTCACGCATTTTCATATCCCGTGCAGGATATGATGGCCAGATACAGACGAATGAGAGGTGATTTTGTTTTTTACCCATGGGGATTTGACAATAATGGTCTGGCCACAGAGCGATTTGCAGAGAAAGAAAGGGGTTTTAAAGTATCCAATTTATCGAAGGATGAAGTTATAAGCATATGCACAGATGTGTCAAATGAGACCATCAGCAAAATGCTTCAGGTCTATGAAAGGTTTGGTCTGAGTGCTGATTTCACCAATTATCTCACCACCTATTCCAAAGATTCCTGGAAGCTTTCACAAAAGATGTTTCTTGAACTTGCCAGATCAGGTAAAGCATATAGATCGGAATCACTGACCATCAGATGCCCTTCCTGCAAAACTGCAATATCTCAAATTGAAATGAAGGATGAAAATCTTAAATCAGAATACTTCTTCCTTGATTTTAATGGAGTTGATGGCGGAACCATAAGGATAGCAACGACAAGACCAGAGTTGATTGGCGCATGTGTTGCTCTTTGTGTAAATCCCTCGGATGAAAGGTTTGCAGGAATGATAGGCAGGAAATTTATGGTTCCAATTTATGGAAATGTTGTAAAATTAATCACCGATGAATCCGTTCTGCCTGAAAAGGGAACCGGTGCTGAAATGGTGTGTACCTTTGGTGACCAGAATGATTATGAAATCTGGAAGAAGAATAATCTTGAAAGCAGAATAATCATCAATGAGAATGGACGGGTGAATGATGGAAAGCTGGTTACAAACAAAAGTATTCAGGAAGCACGTTCTCTTATTGTTCAATATCTTGAAAAAGAACATTTGATTATGGATCGGAAAAGGATTGAGCATTCTGTAAATACCCACGAGAGATGCGGAACCCCACTAGAACTTGGTATTAGCAAACAGTGGTTTATTGCCTGCATGAATCTAAAGGGTGAATTACTTGCACAGGGGGACAAGATAAAATGGCATCCTGAGTTCATGAAAGTAAGATATGAAAACTGGGTAAAAGGTCTCAAATGGGATTGGTGCATCTCAAGACAGAGGCCATATGGAATACCGATCCCTGTTTTTTACTGCTCATCGTGTGATGAAATGTTTTTCCCGTCTGACAAAGAACTACCTGTTGATCCATCTCAAAAAGCACCGGCATGCCCTAAGTGTGGTTCTTCCAGTGTTGTTGCCGACAGTGATGTTATGGATACTTGGGCAACTTCATCACTTACCCCATCACTCTACCTGGAGAAGGCAGGACTCGATTCAAAATACAGCATTATGACGGCCAGATTTCAGGGTCATGATATCATTTCAACATGGGCGTTCACAACCATATTAAGATCGTATCTTCACTGGAACCGCATCCCATGGGAACACATCTTCATTTCGGGAAATGTGCTGGATGCCCAGGGAGCTAAAATGAGTAAAAGTAAGGGTAATACCTCTTATCCTGAGGAAATAATCGAACAATATGGTGCTGATTCCATGAGATTCTGGGCTTCTGCATATTCAATGGGCGAAGACGCCAAGCTCCGAGAACAGGAGCTCACCAGAGGCCGAAGAACTGTTATTAAAATGTTTAACGCAACAAAGCTGGTTTCTTCATTTAATGGTGAGGGAAATTCGAAGAGAGTTGCCGCCCTGAGACATAACGTTTGGATCGTACAAAAGTTAAATCAGACCATATTGAAAGTAACTGAACTTATGGAAGTTTTTGAACTGGCAAAGGCCAGACTTGAACTTGACAAATTGTTCTGGGAAATATTTTGCGATGATTACCTGGAAATATGCAAGGCAGTATTTACTTCATCGGATTATAATTTGGAACAACGCTCTGAAACTGCAGAAGTATCTAAAATAGTAATGGAAAACATTCTCAGGATGTATGCTCCTTTTATGCCGTTCATAACTGAGGAATGTAATGAGATTCTGGGGTTCAGTGAAAGCCTTCATAATAAAACATGGCCGGTTGGAATAAATTTGCAAAGTGAGAGCACTTTTGAGCAATCCATAGAGATCATCCACATGATCAGGACGCTAAAGACTAATCTAAAAACTAAAGGTCTTACCCTGAAGGCTTTCCGCATTGGAAGCCCGAATCCAATTCAAAATGATGAATTGCAGATCATCAGGGCCATTTCCCGACTGAATTCAATAGAGATCAGACCAGATGACAAATTAACTGTTGAAGCAAGTGAGAGCAGTTCAGATTAACCTGTATAGTGATTAATGAATATGATGCTTCTTTTGAGAAGCGCATATTAACTGGCCTTTCTACCCTATAGAATTGCGTTTCAATGCATGTCTTGGGCACTCTCTACAATAGCTTAAATATAAATACTCGATTAAGGGACAGGAAAACTACAAGGAGAATCTAAGATTATTCTGTGTTTTAACCAAAAAGAGTGTTTAAATGACAAAATTCGATGCGTTCGAT